>NZ_LFRE01000009.1:0-1523 GCF_001077515.1 Acinetobacter sp. VT 511
GATGCCCGATTAAGATTGGATGAACTCATTACTTTTATCAAACAAAATTATCATCAGGATATTTCTCTCCCCTTGTTGGCTGAGCAGATGGACGTTACCGAGCAGCACCTCAATCGGATATTCAAAAAAGAATTTCAAATGACTCCATTGGAATATCTGATGCGATATCGGTTGTTGAAAGCCAAGGAAATGCTCATCGAAAATAACGCTACGACCGCTCATGAAATAGCCAAAGCCGTTGGTTTCAACAGTGCCAGTTACTTTGGATCAGTGTTCAAAAAATACGAAGGGATCTCCCCTATCGAGCTACGCAAGCAGTATCTGGATTAGAGCGCCTCCACATCAATCTCGGCAAGCGAGGATAACCGCAGTTCATGCATCGCCAGCAGCCGATCATCAATGATATCGGCCCCGAGCCGTTCCTGCTGGCGGAGCGCATCAGCGACGTTTGTCCCGAGCTTCCAGGCGGGCACTTCCGGGTCCTTGACAACGCGATACTGGGCGTCGAGCACCACCGCGTCCCTGGCAGAACCACGATGACCGAGGGTCTGGGCAATTTCTTCCAGCCGGCGCGCGGTTAGGAGATCCTCGCTCTCGTGCGGCAACCGGGCACGCTCAGCCGCGACTTCCCGGACAGCATCTTCACCCAGACGTTCGGCATCGCCGATCAGCACCTCCACCGCGTCGTCGTCGAACGCGTCGGGATCGCGTCCCATCAGCGCCTCGAGACGTCGGCGCCTGGCAATCTCCGGGTCCGCCCGCTGTCCGGTATCACAGGAGATATCAATGGTAAAAGAGGATCAAACATCGTAAATCAATATGTACTCGATTTCTTTAACAAGCAACTGAAAGGAACGGGTGGAGATCTCATTCAGGGACCAAACGACTTGTATCCGGAGGTGAAATTTGTAGACCCAGAAGAAATCAAATAACCAAAATACTTAAAATTCAGGAGATGATGTGAATGGGACGACAAAAGGGAAAACGCACTTCAATCGCCGTGTTAACGCTGGCATTAACCATGTTAGCTCCAATGTCTGCAATGGCTGCGCCTACTACAAGTAGCAGTGATCATACGTATGAACCAACCAAGAAAACGGTGATGGAGAAAGCCAAGTTACTCACTGAGAAGCATGGAATCAGTTTGCAATCAAACTATAATCTCATTAGTTCTGGTTGTCCGCCATACCTGTGTACACTTCGGTTGCTGAACTTACTCGACTCTTGGCAAGCTCTTTGCCTGCTGCTGTCCATTTGAAACCACTGCGCATCATTTCAGTCACGGGTTTCATGTCTACAATGTCTGCATGGTGTCCCAGGGAGTTGTAGAATACCCGCCCTGCGCCCCAGCGTTTCGTCCAGACAACAGGCATATCTACAGGACCATTCGCCGCATGCGGACCAGCCACCACTGGGAAACGAGTTGTTGCCAGCACTTCCACTGCCGGGTCTACGTGCAGGTAGTACTGTTCACTTTTCACCTGAAAATCTTCGATATGATCCAATAACGGGCTAGAGCCACG
>NZ_LFRE01000090.1:0-1035 GCF_001077515.1 Acinetobacter sp. VT 511
TCTCCTATGACTGGGATCGTGAGATCAGCACAACGGACCCTGAATACTATAAATGGACACAATGGATCTTTATTCAGCTGTACAATAAAGGCTTGGCTTATGTGGATGAAGTTGCAGTTAACTGGTGTGAAGCCCTTGGAACGGTACTTGCTAATGAAGAGGTTATTGATGGCAAGAGTGAACGTGGTGGACATCCGGTTGTACGCAAACCGATGCGTCAATGGGTTCTGAGAATTACCGAGTATGCAGAGCGTCTGTTGGAAGACCTGGAAGAGCTGGATTGGTCTGAAAGCATCAAGGATATGCAGCGCAACTGGATCGGTAAATCAACAGGTGCGGAAGTTGTATTTGCCATTGAGGGTCGCGAGGAAGTTATCAAGGTGTTCACTACCCGTGCGGACACATTGTTCGGTGCGTTTTTTTTTTTAATTGCTCCGGCACCCGCAGAGATATACCCTCTTCCCCCCCACGCCCCTCTTCAAGCCAAAAAAAAAAAAAAAAAAAAAAAAAAAAAAAAAAAAAAAAAAAAAAAAAAAAAAAAAAAAAAAAAAAAAAAAAAAAAAAAAAAAAAAAAAAAAAAAAAAAAAAAAAAACTACGGGTGGACCGAGGGCTCTCAAGACATTGCTCGAGCAGTTGCCTGCTGATTTGCCTGCACCGGTCATTATTGTGCAGCATATGCCGCCCAATTTCACACGTTCTCTGGCTCAACGATTGAATACATTCAGTCCACTGCATGTGGTTGAAGCTGAAGAGGGCATGGTTCTGAAAAAAGGAACCGCCTATATAGCACCCGGCGGATTCCATGTGAAAGTTAACAAAACAGCAGACGGGAAGTTTATCGTGAAGCTGACTGAAGATCAACCAGTGAATGGCCACAGACCTTCAGTGGATACGATGTTTGAGTCACTTCTGCCGTTTACATCTTTACAAAGGCATCTTGTTTTGCTGACGGGAATGGGAAGTGATGGAGCACGTATGATGAAGCGATTATACGAAGCTGGAGTTACATCAACCTTTGCCGAGAATGAAGAAAC
>NZ_LFRE01000091.1:0-411 GCF_001077515.1 Acinetobacter sp. VT 511
CGATATTGCCATAGACAGCGTAAAGCACGCAGTGTACGACCCCAATGGAGCGTATGTAGCAGGCAATGACAACAGGATGATGGGAATGCAGCGCGGCAACGGTATTGATAAGCCTGCTGTGAATGCATTCGAGGACATATCCAAGATACGCAACAGGGAGAATAAGAATATTATTTTCCTGACAGATGCAGATACAACGCTGCGCGATTTTTACTGGCGTTATGATCGTGGTATTGAACCCTACGACTCTACTTTTAAAGTAGCGGCACAACAGCCCGCAGCGGCCGAACCGTTGGCCGGTGCAGAAAAAGCGAAATACCAGGGTATTCATTTGTATGAAGTATCTTTCTCCAACAAAGGCGGACTGGTGATGCCCATTATTGTGGAGTTCACTTTTGAAGACGGAACGAA
>NZ_LFRE01000092.1:0-369 GCF_001077515.1 Acinetobacter sp. VT 511
CTATGACGCCCAGACCGCCCTCAAGCTCATGCGTAAGCAAAAAATTGATGAAATCCTGATGGCCTTGCCCTCGGTCGGGCGGGTCCGCAAAAGTGAAATCATTAAATTTTTGGAACCGGCACATTTAAAAATTACCGAACTTCCTGGGTTGCCTAAACTGGTCGATGGTGAAATCCGTATTTCTGATATTCAGGAAGTCGATATTATTGACTTGCTGGGGCGGGATCCGGTTCCCCCAGTGCCGGAGCTTCTGGCCAGAAATATTCAAGATAAAGTGGTGATGGTCACCGGTGCATGCGGCTCCATTGGTTCGGGGCTGTGCCGGCCGATTGTGAAAAACCAGCCGGTAAAAATCGTTATTTTTGAATT
>NZ_LFRE01000093.1:0-396 GCF_001077515.1 Acinetobacter sp. VT 511
GGACGCTGCCTACGACATCGAGAATCTGCCGCTGCGCAAGGTGATCAAGCGCCTCCAGCAGGAGGTGAAGGATAACGGCATGTGGGCGGCGCATCTGCCCGAGCATCTGGGCGGTAGCGGCTGCGGCGCGGTCAAGCTCACTTATATGAACGAGATGTTCGGCACCTCGGCATTCGGGCCGGTGGTGTTCGGCTGCCAGGGGCCGGACACGGGCAATAGCGAGATCCTCGCCATGTTCGGTACCGAGGAACAGAAGGCGCAATATCTCCAGCCGCTGCTGGACGGCGACATCTTCTCGACCTTCGCGATGACCGAGCCGCAGGGCGGATCGGACCCCACCAATTTGCGCTGCGTGGCGGTGCGGGATGGCGACGACTGGGTAATCACCGGCGACAA
>NZ_LFRE01000094.1:0-141438 GCF_001077515.1 Acinetobacter sp. VT 511
TCGTCCTAGAAAGGCGTTAGATTGGCTTACACCATTAGAGAAATTTGCTCAGCTTGTTGATTATCATATGGCTTTTGAAACTGTCGCACCTCATGTTTGAATTCGCCTAGTATTCTTTGCATTTGAAAGCTTCTAAAATGAGCCTTATCACCTTCAATATCCTTATGGGTCTTAAATTCTTTCCCCAAGCGCTCACCATAAGCGAATAGTAATTGCCCTACATACTCTTGTTCTGTTTTTTCTATTTCCAGAGGAACAGTCCCTTTTGGAGCAGTACCTGGATCATGTTTAAACCATTTGTATAAAACGGAATTTATATCCGGATCACTTAAAATCTGCGTTACCTGCAAAGCTTTAATACCTGAAAAATTAAAATTTTCAATAGCAGCCAAAACTTCCTCATTTAGTATTACTTTTGAATTTTTAACTATTTTTGTTTCGCAACACTCTTTCCATTCATCTATAAGAGTTTTTTTAAACAGGGACGGGTTATTTATCAATGTCTCTAGGGGGCGATTAATTCCTTTTGGAGCAATAAAATAATATTTCTCAGGTATCGTAAATTGTTTTTGAGATGCGTAATATAAAATTTTACCGATTTCCAATAAAGCTAATGGTTTAGTTATCTTTTTATTATATTGTTTACATTGATAATTATGCCAAGCCCCTTCATGTCTTTTTTCTGTCAAGAATCCAACAACATCTCTCCCCATATCACCAGATCCGGTAAAATTATCATGATCAACATATATCTGAACTTTTTTTGCTATCCAATCATGTACAAATTCTTCAAGTTCAGTGTCATCCAACGCAAGTAATTGCCGTTTGTACTTACTTACATTTATCACAATAACCCCTAAGATCAATCATTTGACTTTAAATAAAGTATTAAATTTAAATTATAAATTACGCCTTCTAATACTATCAAAAAAATATTATTCGAATAACTAATTTCATTTTTTTCCTCTAAAGCTTTGTCGTACTACATACTTACTGCCCCATCATTCCCATTAATCTTTCTTCTAATATAAGAAATCATTTCTTTATATTTGCCTTCAATCTATTTAAATGTAACATACTAAACAAATATGTAGAGTACATTACATGAAATTAAGCTTACTCATATCTTCACTGCCCACACAAAATACAACTACTCGTATGAGAGTATGGCGGTCTATCAAAGCCAGTGGTGCAGCACCCCTTAGAGATGGAGTCTATCTACTCCCCATTGCTCATATTGAAAAATTTGAGCCTATTGCTCATGACGTTATTTCAGAACAAGGGACTGCCTATATATTTAATGCAGAGCAACCTTTAAATCTTGAGCTTTCCACTCTTTTCAGTCGAAAAGAAGAATACGACATCCTATACAAACAACTCACTAAGTTAAGAGAAAGTCAGACTAAAGATGAAAAGAAGGAACTGCTAAAGCAAGTTCGTAAATTGAGAAAAAGTATTAATGCACTTGTAGAGATTGATTATTACCCTGATGAAACTCAAGGCCAGGTTTTAAATGAACTTTCTTTATTAGAGCTTTCAATTGCACGTCTTGGTGAAACAAATGAACCTCAAGCTATACAAGCCAATATCCAATCTCTAGATAAAGAAAACTACCAAAACAGGAACTGGGCTACTCGAAAAAGGCCATGGATTGACCGTTTATCCTCCGCATGGCTAATTAAGACATTCATCGACTCCAATCCTACATTTATTTGGTTAGATACCCCTCTCGATTGCCCAGAAGAGGCATTAGGGTTTGATTTCGATAATGCAACCTTCACTCACATCAACCATTGGGTGACCTTCGAAGTACTTTTACATAGCTTTAATTTAGAGAACCCTGCTTTAAAGAAAATCGCCGAAATCGTACATTACCTTGATGTTGGCGGGATTGAACCTCCTGAAGCTTTAGGTTTAGAAAAGATTATTCAAGGCATTCGTTGCCAAATCAAAGATGATGACCAACTTTTTGAACTCTCTAATCATATTTTTGACGGTCTCTACACTAATTTGACAGGAGATGCCACATGAGCAAATTAAGCGGCACAGATATCGAACCTAATCCAGAGATCAGCTTTAAAGAGGCCATACTGTTTTGGCTTAAACTCGGATTTATCAGCTTTGGTGGTCCTGCAGGCCAAATCTCTGTCATGCACCAAGAATTGGTAGAACAAAAAAAATGGATCTCTGAAAAGCGATTTATGCATGCGCTCAATTACTGCATGCTGCTTCCGGGGCCTGAGGCACAACAATTAGCAACCTATATTGGCTGGCTAATGCACAAAACAAAAGGCGGTATCATAGCCGGACTATTTTTCATTTTACCTTCCCTTTTTATTCTCATCGGTCTTTCATGGGTCTATGCAAAATTTGGAAATGTACCTGTGATTGCAGGGCTTTTTTATGGCATCAAACCTGCTGTCACCGCTATCGTCTTTCATGCAACCTATCGTATTGGCAGTAAGTCACTGAAGAATAAATATATGTATGCTATTGCATGTGCAGCATTTATTCTCATTTTTGCCTTTAATGTTCCTTTCCCCCTTATTGTGCTACTCGCTGCTTTAAGTGGTTATCTCTTAAGTAAATTTGACCCAAAACTATTTACAAGCAATGCTCATGCATCAAGCCTCAAAGACTACGGGAAAGCATTCATTGATGATGATACGCCCACACCTGAACATGCCATTTTTAAATGGTCTCGCTTGATTAAATTACTGGTTGTTGCAATTATTTTGTGGTGTCTCCCTATAGCATTACTAACGGTAGCTTATGGCTGGTCTCACGCCTATACACAAATGGCTTGGTTTTTCACCAAAGCTGCATTGATGACTTTTGGCGGAGCTTATGCTGTTTTACCTTATGTATATCAAGGTGCTGTTAATTTCTATGAGTGGCTTAAGCCAACCGAAATGATCGATGGTTTAGCGTTGGGTGAAAGTACACCCGGCCCACTCATTATGGTCGTTGCTTTTGTAGGATTTATGGGCGGTTACAACCTCGACCTATTAGGGCCTGAACATAAGTTTTTAGCGGGTGCTTTTGGAGCAACAATTGTTACTTGGTTCACTTTCCTATTTTCGTTTGTGTTTATTCTCGGTGGTGCACCCGTAATCGAATCTACTCATAATCAAATTAAATTTACTGCACCACTGACAGCAATTACCGCAGCTGTTGTAGGCGTAATTCTTAATTTGGCCCTCTTCTTTGCTTACCATGTGCTATGGCCAAAAGGGTTTGAAGGACAATTTGACTACATAGCTGCGGTGATAACCATACTCGCTTGTATTGCTCTCTTTAAGTTCAATCAAAGTGTATTAAGAGTCATCGGTGCCGCTGCAATTTTAGGGCTAGTCATTAAACTAACTATATAAAAAAAGGAGCAGCTCAAATGAGCTGCTCCTTTTTATCTATTTTTTATACTGCAGCTTGGAGTCTAGAACTCATATTAATTTCTACTGAAACGTGCACAATTTCCTCATGAATAGATAAGGCTTTTCTTACTTCATCTGCCGTGATATTTAAACTGCTTACATCAAGTGACAAGATACAAGAAAACTTACCTTTACCCACCTTCCATACATGAATATCAGTAATTTCGATTCGGCTATCTAAGTCTTCAATGACTTCCTGAATTTCCTGAACAACTGGATGTTCCATTTCAGCATCAAGTAAAGTTTTGCCTGTCTCGCGAATAAGCCCCCAAGACCAATGTGCGACTAGAAAAGCACCTACAATACCCAAAACTGCATCTAAGAAATCCCAGCCAAAAAATTTACCTGCAAATAATGCAATAATTGCTAATACAGAAGTCACGGCATCTGCAACAACATGTAGGAAAGCTGCTTTCTGGTTTAAATCATGTTCATGATGCCCATCTTCATCATGGTGATGGTGTCCATGATCATGATGGTGATCATGTTCGTGGTGATGATGGTGGTGATGCCCACTATCATGTAGTAACCAAGCACAAATAAAGTTCACAGCAAGACCAATCACTGCGATTGATATTGCTTCGTTATAGTGAATATTAACGGGATTAAATAGGCGCTCTACCGATTGTATTCCCATAAACAATGCCACAACCATGAGTAATATCGCACTAGAGTATCCGGATAAAATTTCTATCTTCCATGTACCAAAACAGAATCGCTGATCTTGTGAATATTTACGTGCCATGCGATATGCAAAATATGCTAAGCCCAATGCCAGCATGTGTGAACTCATGTGCCAGCCATCAGCGAGTAAAGCCATCGAATTAAAGAACCATCCTCCAAAAATTTCAAAGACCATCATGACACCCGTCAGGATCGTCGCAATTAAAATTTTCTTCTGTGCTAGTGGATTACCTTCATCGAATTGATGCGTATGGTTACTTTTAACATTACTTAGATATTGCATTTTTTTATGCCATCAATAATACTCCCCCATAGTATATTTAATTTGGACAGAAACGCTATGTCTCATCTGCATCAAGACAAAAAAATTTTAAACCGGGTTAAGCGTATTCAAGGACAAATCAACGCCGTTGAGCAGAGTTTGGCTGACCCGCACAAATCATGTATAGACGTACTGCAACAGGTCGCTGCCGTTCGTGGTGCTGTGAATGGATTAATGAATCAATTGATTGAAGCACATTTGAAAGAGCACGTTATAAAGGATAAAGAAGCAATTAATGAAGAAGAGCTAAAAGAGTTTTTAGCTCTATTAAGTCGTTATAATTAAAAAGACAAAATTATTTGGAATAAATGAGAATATAGCTCCAAGCACAAAATACTCTTTATAAAACTACTGATTTATTAATTATTTATTGAGTCTGCATCATAAACAATCATAAAAAGCCCAATCCATTATAATTGGGCTTTTTTACATGATCACTGACCTTACTTTAAAAAATAAAAGACTTGTGTGCCACGATTCCTGTCATTGCACCATCACCGACAGATAAAGCAACAGAACCGCCAGAACGAGTCACATCTCCACATGCATACACACCTTTAATATTGGTTTCTTTTGCAGGAGAGGTTTTAATCGCTTCACCATATTCATTGCTGTCAATGTCTAAGCCTAAATTACGAATCCAATCTGCCTGTAAACGAGTGACTGTAGACACGAATAGACCATTTAAAGTTGTACGCTCTCCATCTACAAATACGATGTCACAATGGTTTTCAATACGTGCAACTTTACGCGTTTCTATGACAATTTGACGCTTAGAGAGTTTCGCCAAGAGTTCATCATCTAATTGTTCAGCGTTGATGGCATCGTTTAAAAATAATGTTGTATTTCCCCAATCAGGCAACATCAATGCTTGATGTAATGAATGCATACCCGATGCAAGCACACCGACCTCACCCATATTCAATTCATATCCATCACAATAAGGGCAATGGTAGATCGATTTACCCCAACGTTCAGCTAAGCCTTCAACTTGAGGTAATTCATCTTTTACGCCTGTGGCAATAATGATTTTTTCTGCTTGGAACTGTTGCTCTCCAGCACTTACCAAATATTGACCATCTATAGCTTTTACATCCGTTACTGTTCCAGATAACCATGAAACTGTTGAGTAT
Source organism: Acinetobacter sp. VT 511 (assembly GCF_001077515.1). Lineage (NCBI taxonomy): Bacteria > Pseudomonadati > Pseudomonadota > Gammaproteobacteria > Moraxellales > Moraxellaceae > Acinetobacter > Acinetobacter sp. VT 511. The sequence continues at coordinate 5,574 of NZ_LFRE01000094.1, forward strand.
TTTTCAACTTGTGCGCGGGCCTCGAACGCAATTGCATCAGGTGCACGACCATCTTGGGTTAGAAAGTTATGTGAATGCTCTGCAAAGCGGTTTCTGCGCTGTCCTGCATCAATAATCAAAATTTGACGACGAGCACGTGCTAAAGGTAATGCAGCAGAAAGACCTGCATAGCTACCGCCAATAATTACAACTTCATAGTTCATTCCAAAGACACCAAATATGTAACTTTTAAAGTTACTATATCATTTTTTTAATTTATATGAAACTTTAAATGTTACAATCTATTCAATCCATTCATATCTAGATTTAACTATGCGTAAAGACAGTAAACTTTCTCGAATGCTTCATGTACTTCTACATATGGCACGTGAAGACAAGCCTTTCACGTCAGATCACATCTCAGAAATGCTAGAGACGAATCCTGTTGTTGTACGTAGAACAATGTCTGGCTTAAAGAAGCATGGATTTGTTGATTCAGAAAAGGGACCGGGCGGCGGTTGGAGTTTGATTAAGTCTTTAAGTGAAATCTCTTTGTATGATGTTTATGTAGCAGTAGGTCAGCCTTCAATTTTTGCGATTGGCAACGAAAATAAACAGCCTGATTGTTTAGTTGAATTAGTTGTAAACCAAGCTCTGGATCAGGCATTCATTGAAGCCCAACTGTTACTTATCAATAATTTAAAGGCTACCAAACTAGATAAATTGGCACATGATTTTCAGGTTGAATGGGATAAATATATTGCGAACAATTAGCCCTACTACACCTAATAGCCATTGTACAACCTCTAAGATAGCAAGTTAAGGGAGCAACATAGCTGCCCCAAATGCGCTGATAAAAGAATAATATAAGCCAACAATCATTTCGGCCAATGTTGATGATATTCATCTATCACATAGTCATGTACATGCTTACCATCATGATTATGACTGAGTAAATGTTCATGGTCCGCTGGTAAATCTTCATGTGAATGTACGATTACGGAATCATCTTGTTTTGGCCAAATCATAAAGGCAATACTCATTGCCACCAGAGCAATAACCGCCATAGGCACGAATGTAAAGAGTGTTCCAAAATTGGTACTCAGCCAACCCACTAAAGGGTAAGCAATCAACCAGCATGCGTGTGAAAAAGCGAACTGCGCGGCAAATAATGAAGTTCTATTTTCACTAGATGCAGATTTACGAATTAACCGACCTGTAGGCGTTTGAGATACTGAGTAACCTATTCCCAAGATAAACCATAAAGCTAATAGCCCGTTGTATGAGTTAATAAAAAACCCACAGAATAAGCCAACGACTAATACAGCTGTGCCGCTCAACATCACAGCTCGATCGTTAAATTTATCCAGAATATTAGGCAATATAAATGCCGAAAGCATAGACCCTAAGCCAAACAAGCCAAAGGCCCAAGTGGTGGCATGTTCATTTAGCTTAAAGGTTGATTGAACGAGTACAACCGTATTTACAATCACCACAGCACTTGCTGAGGCTATAGCAAGGTTTAACGCTAGGAGAGCCTTTAAACGCGGAGTATTAAAATAAATTTTCGCCCCTTGTTTTATTCGGTAATACACCCCTTTAAATTCAGGAACTGTAGCTGCGGGCAATTTTGCACTGACAACAAAAAGTGCTGAACCTATAAAGCCGATCACTGTACCTAAAAATAGATTGTGATAAGTGATAAATCCGAGTAAAAAGCCCGCTAACATTGGGCTAATAATGTTTTCTAAATCATAGGCCAATCTAGAGAGAGACAAAGCATTGGTATAATCTTTTTCTTCAGGCAATACATCAGGAATCATGGCTTGAAAAGTAGGTGTGAATGCAGCTGATGCAGATTGCAGAATAAAAATTAAAATATAGATTTGCCAAATCTGAGTCACGAAAGGCAGACATAAAGCAGTCAAGGCACGGATGATATCTAAGCCCACTAAAACTTTTTTACGCGGCAACCTTTCAGCAAACGCTGAAGCGATGGGTGCAACCCCAATATAAGCAATCATTTTTATAGCCAAAGCGATGCCTAAGACCTGAGCAGCTTCACCTTTAGCAAGGTCATACGCTTGTAAAGCCAAAGCTATCGTGATCAGACCTGTTCCAATAAGTGCAATGACTTGGGCTAAGAACAAATGCCTATACGTTGTATTTTTTAAAACTTCTAGCATTTTAGGAACTCCTTTTAGAACCTAATTTTGATTTCTAAAATCAATGCCAATTAAAATCTCCTTGGATTTTATTCCAAGGAGATTTTTTAAAACTTAAAACACTTTCTTCATATCACTGAATTGGCCTTCAACTTCCAATGTCACTGAAACAGGACTTTCAGTTCTGTTACGCCAGAACCAGCCGTGCTTACCATCAAAAGCCGCTTTTAATGTACCTGTTTGCTGAGTTTCATTACGTCCTTTGCCATAACCATGGTAAAAGCCCTTAGGAGCGCTCACTGGATCACCATGCGTATCGTAATTAAGCCCACCGCCTGATGTCGTCCATGTGTAATTCACGCTGGCACTTTCCGGCATCGCCAACTTAATTTCAGTAGCTTGTCCGGGCTTCAACTCAACTGTCATCTGCTGCTTTTGAATTGCAGGCATAGTCATTTTTTCTGTCTCACCTATTGGCATAGATGATTGGATATTAGGGTCACTTTCAGCTTCACTCGATATCGTGTTTGAAGCAGCCATTCCCATACCATTTTCAGATTCTTGAGCCAAAGATTGCTTAATTTCTCCCATCGTGGTTAAGCCTAGAACTTTACCAACCCCAGTAGGATCAATGTTGTATTCAGCTGGCATAACAACTGTAACTAAGACAACTGCAGCACTCACTGCAGCGATAATAGTTGATTTAACAAGTTTCTTTGCAGAAGGTAATTCAACATCTTGTGGAATTTGAGCGTTGTACATATTTGAAAATCCTTATTGAGTAACGAAGCCAGTAAGCTGGAAGCCCACAAGTAAAAAGCCGAGGAACATTAAAAAAACGTTGCTTTGATAAGCTGTTTTGAAGAAATACGGCGTTTTTCGCCACATTGTCATCAACAGCAAAATCATCGCTAAAGCCATAAATTGACCAAGCTCTACCCCGACATTAAATGCAATGAGGTTTGCCAATAGACCATCTGCCGGAACTTCATACTCTTGAATTTTTACCGCTAAACCGAAGCCATGAATCAGACCAAAAATTAACGTCGCTGCTTTAGTGTTGGGCTGGAAACCAAACCAACGCTGATAAGCACCTAAATTATCCAAGGCTTTATAAACAATAGAAAAACCAATAATTGCATCAATAATGTATGCATTCATGGAAATGTTGTAATACACCCCAATCAGCATTGTCACAGAGTGACCAATCGCAAAAAGGCTGACATATAAGCCAATATCCTTCATGCGATATAAGAAAAAGATAATCCCGACGAGGAATAACAAATGGTCATAACCTGTGACCATGTGCTTTGCCCCTAGGTATATAAAGGGAATGATGTGTACCCCATAAATTTCTTGAATATAGCCTTTGTCACCTTCCGCCACGCCATGGGCAAAAAGTGCAGGACTCATCAACACAGCACTTAAAGTAATCAAAAACTTTAAAAATGCCTTAAGTCTCACCCATTGTGAAAAAATAAATTGCATGTAAATCAAACTCCAAAGTTAACTAAAAAAGAAAATTTTCTAGTGATGTTTTGGGAGGTTTGAAAATACGGCTGATCATTAGATAGAGATAATTTTTCACTCTATCTGGGATCAAAATAAAGGCGAAAGTAAATAACAAAGTCATCGATTGACCAGACTGATCTCCACCAAAATGCTCATGAAAATTATCATGATGAATATGGTTTTGCTTTTGGTGTACATCGTGAAAATGTGCGCCTTCAAATTCATAAACCGTATGTTCTGGGTATGTCGCCTCTGCATTGTGCGTATTAACATGCAGGCATAGTGCAAGACTGATGATGCAGATAACCCACATCATCAAATTTCTAAATTTCCTATCTCTCACTATACCTATCATTACAATTTCACCTAGGCTTCTTGCTGCTCAGAAAAATCATCTGATTGCTTTTTACGTCCTTGGTTAAACCAAACGTATAGCGTAGGCAAAATAATCAACGTCAATAAAGTTGACGAGATAATTCCACCGATCACAACAGTCGCTATTGGTCGCTGTACTTCAGATCCAATTCCCACATTTAGTGCCATTGGGATAAAGCCTAAAGATGCCACTAAAGCGGTAATTAGTACTGGACGAAGTCTCCCTAAAGCACCTTGTTTAACAGCCTCAAGTAATCCCTCACCTTGATCTCTCAATCGCTGAATAGCAGAAACTAAGACTAAACCATTCAACACAGCAACACCTGAAAGTGCAATAAAACCAACTGCTGCTGAAATAGAGAATGGAATATCACGCAGAGCTAATGCAATCACACCTCCGGTTAATGCAAATGGGACACCTGTAAATACCAGCACGCTATTTCTGACATTTCCTAATGCCATATAGATCATGGCAAAAATTAAGATCAAAGCCAGAGGGACAACAATCATTAGACGATTTGAAGCTGATTCCATTTGTTCAAATGTACCGCCCCATGTCAGCCAATAGCCTTCAGGTAATTTAAAGTCAGCATTGAGTTTAGATTGGGCTTCTGCGATATAACTTCCGATATCCGTACCGCGAACATTGGCAGTAATTACAATTCGGCGTTTACCGTTTTCACGTGAAATTTGGTTTGGACCCTGAACATTCTTCAATTCGATCAGTTCAGACAAAAGTACACTCGAACCATCAGGTAAATTCACTGGAACTTGGTAAAGCTTCTCTAAATCGGTGACAGAGTTTTGATCCATACGGACCACAATGTCGAACTTACGATCCCCCTCAAAAACCTTACCTGCGGTTTGGCCTGTGATCAGGCTGGAAACCTGCTCCTGCACATCCTCAGCATCTAAGCCATAATTGGCAATCATGTCTTTTTTCAGTTCGACAGAGACCATCGGTAAACCTGTCATCTGTTCTACTTTTAAGTCCGCAGTCCCGTTTACACCTTCAAGAATCTTCGCAGCGGCATTGGCTGATTCAAGTAACTGATCTAAATCATCACCATAAATCTTCACTGCAACATCTGTACGAACACCTGAAATCAGCTCGTTAAAACGCATTTGAATCGGCTGAGTAAACTCATAGTTGTTTCCATAAACGCCTTTTGCTACACGTTCAATATCGGCAACAACAGCTGATTTTTCTTTGTCAGGATTCGGCCATTCGCTACGTGGTTTCAATATCACAAAATTATCAGCGACGTTTGGTGGAACTGGGTCTGTCGCAATTTCAGCTGTACCCACTTTAGCAAACATGGTTTTCACTTCAGGAATTTTGACGATTTCCTTTTCAAGTGCATACTGCATTTCAACAGCTTGAGTTAAAGAAGTACCGGGAATTCGAAGTGCATGTAATGCCACATCACCTTCATCTAATGAGGGAATAAATTCAGAGCCTAAGCGAGTTGAAAGGCTTGCACTGAATACAAAGAAAATAGCGACGAACGCAATCAGCTTATAACGATGACTCAATGACCAATCTAAAATTGGGCTATAGACTTTCTTAATGAAATGAACAATCTTAGATTCCTCTTCCTTAATTTCACCTGTCGTGACTAAAGCCACCATTGCAGGAACAAAAGTAATCGAAAGAACCATTGCAGCCACGAGAGCCATAACAACTGTAGCTGCCATCGGTGTAAACATCTTGCCTTCAACACCAGTAAGCGTCATGACAGGCAGATACACTAAGATAATGATCAATTGACCATAAAGAATCGCTTTTCGAGATTCTCTAGTTGCTTCAAATACGGTAATAAAACGTTCTTTACGCGTCAGAATCCGGCCCAACTCTTTTTGCTTCATCGCTAATTTTGCAAGTGAAGCTTCAACAATGACGACAGCACCATCGACAATGATCCCGAAATCTAGCGCACCTAAACTCATTAAGTTTGCACTGATTCGTTGATTCACCATGCCTGTAATGGTCATGAGCATTGATAAAGGAATCACCATCGCAGTGATGAGCGCTGCACGGAAATGTCCAAGAAATAAGAAAAGAACGACAATAACGAGGATTGCACCTTCTAGAAGGTTTTTCTTCACCGTGTCTATCGTCGCATCAACCAAGGTTGTACGGTTATAAACTGCTTTTGCCTCAACACCTTCTGGCAATGACTCTTGGACTTTTTGTAACTTTTGATCTACCGCATGAGCAACATTTCGCGAGTTTTCACCAATCAGCATAAATGCAGTACCTAAGACAATTTCTTGCCCATCTTTAGTTGCTGCACCTGTACGTAACTCGTGACCAATCGATATTTTTGCCACATCTTTCAATCGCAGAATGTAACCGCTGCTTGTCGTGATAGGGATATTTTGAATTTGCTCAATTGAGTTAATTTGAGAATCTGAGCGAATCAAATACTGCTCACCATTCTTCTCAATATAACCAGCCCCTTTGTTCATGCTATTTTTAGAAATAGCATCCAAGATATCCTGCTGATCTAAACCAATGCTGTGTAAATATGCATAATCCGGCTGTACCACGAATTGTTTTAGATAACCGCCAATCGTATTGATTTCATTCACACCTTCAACATTTCGAAGCTGTGGTTTAATCACCCAATCTTGCAGAGTTCTTAATTCAGTGGGAGATAATGGATTTGGATTATCTTTTGCATTCTCAACAGTGTACATAAAGATTTCGCCAAGCCCTGTTGAAACAGGCCCCATTGAAGTCGATATGCCAGTCGGAAGTGTTGGAGTAACCCCTTGCAACTTTTCATTTACAAGTTGACGAGCAAAATAGATGTCCGTGCCTTCCTTGAAAATTGCTGTAACCTGCGATAGCCCATATCTCGACACAGAACGTGTATATTCAAGATTAGGAATACCAGCCAAAGCCGTTTCAATTGGATAGGTCACTTGTGACTCCATCTCCATTGGAGATAAGCCTTGCGCTTCACTATTGATTTGGACTTGTACATTGGTAATGTCAGGTACAGCATCAATCGGCAGTTTAAAATAGTTATAAACACCAAATGCGCCAATAAACAGAAAGACAATCAGTACAAGCCATCGATTCTTGATCGAGAGCTTAACAATTTGATCAAACATAGTCGCTACCCCTTAGTGATCATGAGTAGCGCCAGATTTACCCAGCTCTGCTTTTAATAAATAGGAATTGCCTGCTGCATACACCTGACCTGCTTTAAGACCAGATTTCACCTCGACAAAACTATTATATTTATCGCCTAGTTCTAAAGGACGTGCTTCAAAGTCATTTCCTACACGGATGAAGACCACATCCCAATCACGGAAGTTTTGTAATGCATCCTCTCGCACAACCATGGCTTTCGTGCTTTGATTTTCGAATATTTGTGCGGTAACAAGCTGACCAGAACGCCATTTGAATTGGTTGGCAATTTCGATAAAGACTTGAGCTGTGCGCGTTTTCGGATCAATGACATCACTGATATATTTAATACGACCTAAAGCTTCCTCTGTACCTGTTTGCACTTGAGGCTTAATCGTCACTTTAGCAGTGGGATTAATCGCATTCAGCTTATCCGCTGGAACATTCACCACTGCCAATAATTGAGAGGTATTGGCAATTTTGAACAATGGCGAAGCTGGGGTGACGTTTGAACCAACCGCAGCAAGGACTTGTAAAATCGTGCCTGACATTGCAGAACGTACTTCAATTGTTCCATTCCCTGAACCACCATAAGCACGAATTAAACTGTTTAACTCATTGGCACGAGTCTGAGCATCATCAAACTCTCGTTTTGCATTGATGTAGTCAATTTCAGGCGATACGCGTTTTTGAAATAATGCACGTTCCTGTTCCATTTTTTTGCGTGAAAATTGCAAATTATCTAATGCAATGGATCGCTCAGCATTTAAGCGGATCAGATCTTGGCTTTGAACAGTCGCTAACAGATCACCTTGGCTGACTTTATCACCAATAGTGCGATAGGTTTTAATGAGTGTTCCGCTTGCTTTAGGTGTAATGAAACTTTCAAAATTGTCTGGGAACTTAAGTTCGCCTTTTAGCTCAAGCGCATTCTCAAAAGTCATAGGTTCAACTTTAAGAAGTTCTAAACCGCTGCTTTTGATACTGCTATCCAGCATCGTTACACGGCCTTCTTTGGTATCCCATTTCCAGCTGTGTTTCTTGCCTTGATAATCAACATTAATCACCATCAAGAACGAATGCGGTTCATAAACAATTTCATCGCCAATCAAGTAATCACTTTCAGGTTTGAAGCGAATGGTTTGCTCAGCATCTAAACGCTTAATAAAAATATTGGCGTTAATCTCACTCGGCTTTAAAGGCTGATCTTTGTAGTAGCCATAGACACGTAAATGCGGCTCTACACCTTCTTCAAAAATTTTTACCTCTGCCGAAAAGTCTCCATCACGATATAAGCGTCCACCATGTGGACCTTTTTCATCGCCTGCGACAGCAGCTTTTTCTTCGACAGCTTCACCATGTGCTGAAGACGTCTGTGATTTGTTTCCTGTTTTGTACCAAGCCAGAGCACACAACATGACAAGTAAAGCTATAACGCCTGTAGCAATTACTGTATTCTTTGGTTTATTCATATTCTCTGCCCTTATTCTTGATCTAAATTCGTTACATAATTTCGTTCAACTTCTGCAATCTGATTTTGCAAAGCCAACCACAGATCAAATCGAGCGAGATGTTTGTCTAACCAAACTTGTTTAATGCTATTAAATTCCAATAATGAAATTTTTCCTGCCTGATAACCCATTTCTGCAATGCGTAAACTTTCTTTTGTTGCAGGTAAAACAGATTGGTCATATTGCTTGATTGCATCAATCAAACTGGATACCTCAATAGATTTGTTATCCAATTCAATCTTTGAATTTCGATTGATTAATTCTGAACGAGTTTCAGCATTGGTTTGCTGTGCTTGAGCGAGTGCAATATTTCCACTGTTGCGATTGAATATCGAAAGCGGAATAGAAGTGGAAACCAAAAAAACTTTGTCATCTGTTTCTTGATAATTACGTACACCAACGCCAAGCGTGATATCAGGAACCGCTTCTTTTCTTGCTAATTCAAATTGAGTTTTTGCCTGCTGCTTTTTTAGTAAAGCCTGCTTTTCAGATAAGCTAACCTTGTCAGTGAAGTTAATCGTTAAAGGAACATCAATAGCATTGGCTGGCAAATCAAAAGCAAATTTTGAACAGAGATTTTTCTGAAACTGAACCTTTTTCAGCTCATTTTGATAACGTAACTTGGACTCAGCAGATAAAGCTGAATTAAGCTGAACATCAGATGGAATCACACGTCCATACTTTAGCTTTTCATTTAGAACTGTTGCTTGTCTTGCACTCAGCTTGCTCTCTACAGCATAAATTTCTGCTCGCTGAGATGTTGCATACCAATTAGACATGCAGATTCGAAAATCGGCTTTTAACTCTGCTTGTCGTTGAGTAATCTCAAATTGGTTATTATTTCCTTGTAAACCTGCTAATTGCTTACGTAAAGCGAGTTTATTATTTAACGGAATTTCTTGGGACAAACCCATGAATGCAGTTGGGCCATCCAAGTCTTTCAGCTTAGAATTACCCAAATTATCCAATTCGACATTGAACATTGGATTGTTCATCCGTCCAGCATATTTTTGATTTACATCATACGCCTGCTGAGATTGCTGCAAACTTTTTAGAACTGAATCATTTGCAATCGCTTGCTGCTGTAACTGTGCATAATTTGTTCCTGCAAATAACTGCGGAGCAATAACGACTAAGCCACAGGCGAAAATTACCTGACTTTTTTTAGACATGACTATACCTATACAAAAAATGAAAAATATTTTTGTATAGTTAAATCAATTTCTTAGAACAATGAGAGTCTTGGTAAATGCGTAGGAATTACAAAGAAAGTTAATCCTTTTCCTAAGTTTAAAAGACCGAATTGGGCGTTCAAATAAACCTAAAAATAAGAGGATTAAAGGTAAAGCAAAACTAAGGAAAAAGACTGGATCAATTGAGAAATGATCATCAGCTTGAATTGGCTTTACTGAATGATGAAATGCGGGTTCATCATAACTTGTCCAGTTATGATTTTTTTTATCTTGATCTGCTGTACTCAGAACTTCATCATGATGAGCTAATGACCATTGACTCGAATCTTCTGTTTCTACAGAAATACTCAGTTCATGATGATGGTCTAGATTTTTTGCTATTACAGGCGCCCACGTATAAATCCCCGTAGTTGTTATAGCAAACAAAAACAGGACTGATACGAGGATAAGCTTAACAAACTTATTAGCCAGCATAGCAAATTAGATCAAAATGAAACGTGAAAAGCATACTGAATAGACATGCGAAAGTAAATCTTTCAAACACCTTTTTAATATTAAAAGGACTGAACCATTTGTCAGTCCTTTTACTCTAAATACGATAACTTGCAGAGCGTGAGTGGGCTTCTAAGTTTTCTTCTTTAGCTAAGATGCTTGCCACTTCGGCTAAAGGCTTGACTCCGTCCTTCGAGCACATAATTAGACTTGAGCGCTTTTGAAAATCGTAAACACCTAAAGGAGATGAAAATCTAGCTGTTCCAGAAGTTGGTAGTACGTGATTTGGGCCCGCACAATAATCTCCCACGGCTTCGACCGTAAATTTCCCCATAAAGATAGCACCAGCATGTCGAATATTCTCTGTCATCCCTTTTGCAATCTCATCATCAACACAAAGTTGTAAATGTTCTGGTGCAATACTGTTTATGATTTCAATACCTTCCTCTCTATCCTTAACAAGAATAATGGCTCCACGATTTTCAATTGAGGCTCTCGCAATATCTTGCTTCGGTAAATCGTCCAAGTGTTTATGTAAAGCATCATGCACAGCTTTAGCCAATTCTGGTTCAGGTGTAATAAATATTGCTTGTGCAATAGGATCATGCTCTGCTTGAGACAATAGATCCATTGCTAACCAATCTGGGTCTGTGCCTGTTTCTGCATAAACTGCAATTTCAGAAGGCCCAGCTATCATATCAATTCCAACTTTTCCAAAAACGGCTCTTTTTGCAGCTGCAACAAACTTGTTACCAGGCCCTGTAATTTTATCCACTTTCGGTATTGATTCTGTCCCATAGGCTAAAGCGGCAACTGCCTGTGCTCCGCCTATCGTAAACACTTTATGAACACCTGCTAAATATGCCGCAGCTAATACAAGCGGATTCAACATTCCTTTAGGTGCAGGAACTGTCATTATTATTTCAGTTACTCCCGCAACTTTTGCAGGAATCGCATTCATTAATACAGATGATGGATAAGATGCTAGACCACCCGGCACATAAATACCGATACGATCTAATGGTGTAATTTTTTGACCTAAGACATTTCCCAATTCATCTTCAAATGTCCAACTCTGCTGAATTTGGGCCTTGTGGAAACTTTCAATCCGCCCTGCCGCAAATCTAAGCGCTGATTTAATGTCAACTTGAAGCCCATCAAAGGCTTTTTTTAACTCAATTTGATCTAGGCATAAATCTTTAAAATCTTGAGCAGGATGTTGGTCAAATTGTTGCGTTAACTTCAAAACATGAGAATCACCATGGATACACACATCAGCAATAATCGTATCTACAGCATTTATAAGCTGCTTATCCGTGACAATTTCAAAATCCAGTAATTTTTTAAAGGATTCTGTAAATTGAGCATCGTTGGTTCTTAGTATTTTCATATTGCCCTTAATGGTAATCTTATATCTAATATTAATATGATGATTTATTAAAAATTTTCAATATTAATAAAAAAATAAGGGAAATAATCCCCTTATATCAAAAAGATAATGAACTTATTCAATTAGTATTCATTCTAAAAATTTATGTTCACAACAATCAATTCACCGCATTTACACTCTCTTTTAATCCTTTCTGCATCTCCTGCACAAAACCCTCCCGCTGATGGAATTTAAGCTTAGTTTTAGCCCTGCCTTTTGCCCCTCCCTCTACAGACTCAACTTGTAAATTTTCCCCTTCAAAATTTGAGTCTTCATCCCTATAAAATCCCTCAACCACATCCAAACCTTCCTCCATATCTACATCCATCCTTCCATTCGCAAAACCCTTCCTTGCGGTAAAGTCCAAAGCCTCCTGATAAAACCCCGCCTGCTTGCTCTGTTCATCAATCTGCTTCGCCTGAATAATAGCTTCATTCAAGCTAATCCCCTCCCTTAAAGTTAGATCCACGTAATACACCGGCTGACGATAGCTTTGTGTCGTACTCTTACCTCTTAAAATGAGTTGCAAAGGCAGGCACGACAACAAGCCTCCTGAAGCTGCATGGTAATAGTTCAACCGTGCAGCCAAAGTCCGAATACTGTTAAAGCCTGTAGTTCTAAAGATGAAGGTGCCAAACTCATCCGATTCATCTAAGTTCACATGCAAACGCCCGTAGGGCTTGCAATGTCCACCTTGAGCCAAAGCGCATAAATCAGGGGATGGACATGGATGTTGCTCCACGCCTTGATTGGTTAAGCGTTGACAGGTTTCACCATTGCCCATGCAAACAGGTCTTCCAGTCTGGCGATCAAACAAAGTGTATTCAGCACGTAGGTTTAAGTCAGAATCATTAAAGATCATTCTGACGGGGATTGAGCGTAGCTTTTGATTGGGAGTATTCGCTCGAAGCTGATCATCCAGTGGATGCTTCACCCAGCCTTCTTTGCTTTGAATCTGGGAAGTAATGGTGAACTGGTCATCTTTTTCCGGTAGACGCTTACCATTCTTCTCGATCATCCGACCGATACTGATACGCCCCAAGATTGGAGGGGTAATTGCTAAACCTTTAATCATATTGATATTCCTTAATGTATTACGTTACAAATTTGGGTCTATGTATGTAGGTCGGAACAAGGACCAAATAAGTTACCCAAAGAATGTAGAGCCAGATAAAGTGCTACAGAGATCGCGACCGATTTGCTCTCTACCGAAGGGTAGAGAGCGGGGAGCGATTTTTGTGAATTTTTGATTTGGCGCTGTAGATAGGACTTAGTCGGTATAGATGTTGAATCGACGACTGCCCTGCTTTTGAAGTGGATAAAGGTCGATGAGTTCAGGCTGGTGCTGAAGCAATGCCTTGGTATTTAGACTGATAGAATCCTTGGCTTTCTTCCAGACCACTGAGCCATGAGCAAAGACAGCTCTTTCCTTGTCTTGCATCATCATCTGAATTTCATGTTTAAGTTGGTCAAAACGTTCCTGCTTATGCTGAATCTCTTCCTTCATTTTGATGAGCTTGTCGAACATCAAATTAGCATTTTCATTTTGCGAGAGATCCTCTACGGTTAAAGGTACATGGGCTGGGTAGAGCTGTTGAATGGCTTTAGCTGCCGATTCACTGGTATCTACTGATGGCGGTATATCCTTTTCTACACATTCCCAAAAATATCGTTCTGCTTTGACAATATGCTCAATCACTGATTCAGACCGTGTCACTTTGAAGATCTTCGTTTCATGCCCACAGATCAAGACACAAACATGCGCTGCCTGTTTACCAGTCACTGCCAGTTGATGTTGCACCTGACAAAGCACGTATAAAGGCACACCATCACGCCACAATTTTGCTCCATGCTCACCTGCGGTTTTACATTCCAAGATCTGAACGTCATCACTGCCAACCACGCTGTAATCTAGATTGGCTAACATAAAGTGTTTATCGGGATCAGGATGCTGAAGTACCGCATTGATCCGTCGCACCTTGTTATTGGTATGCATGCTATAGAACTCTGCCACCAAAGGTTCCAACTGCTTGCCCCAATACAGCGGTGCTACACCTGAGCTTTCATCTTCAATAGCTTGAGTTTGACGACCTGTTTTGATCAGCCAAAGCTCTAACATGGACATGTAGGGATTAAGACCACAAGCAGTCGCGGCATCACTGCTACCAATGCCTTGTTTACGCACTTCAAGCCAATCCTGATATTCCATCCCTTTGGTGTTGACTAGTCGCTTAGCTGCTGTTGAGCGTTTGGTGGTAATGGTTGGATTGACTACGATCTTTGATCCTATAGTCGTAGGCAGATGGGAAATAGGTACAATTTGATTCATGGATTTATCCTTATAAATTCTGATCTCTGTAAAAGAAATGCATAAAAAAGCCATACCCGACACGAGGTCGGGTATGGCGATTCGTTTGCTGTTTTAATTGATAGGGGTTACATGAGTGCTATGACTAGCATTTGTTTGGGGTGACTTGATTTCAACATAAGTGAGTAAGATAATTTCAGGCGATCAAAGCAAGCGCTTGCTCCAATCCTCGTTGTTTCACACCAGCACCTGCACCAAACCAGGCTGAATCAAGTCGGTGATCTGTACTCATGGCACGTCGTTCATGATCCACAAATTCTGTGATCGAACAAAGTAATCCATAAGCAGTGTCTTTCGCTGATGATAAGTCAGCACCACGACCTTGACCATTGAACATATCCAAGGCCTTATTCATGGCACGACCATTAGGTTCAGGCTTTTTCTCCTGAACTTGCTGCGCGACATTACGATAGAACTGAATGATGTTTTCTTCAGGATCAGAAATTGACATGGTGCTGTTATTGAAAACCGCATCAAAGTAAGCCTTAGCTTCCTGCTGACTTACCTTACGCTGTGTGAGCTGTTTCATTTCATACATGTGCTCATCCCATGCACGCACTGAAATACCCAATTGCTGCTTCACTTTCTCTGCATCAAACTTGGTGCTATGTGGAACTTTCACCACACCTGCACTGCTGCTCTGTCCACGTAGAGCAATGGCTAAAGTGTTGTTACACACCACACGAATACTAGTGAATTGTGCAGTGGTCGCTAAGGTTCCATCACATGCAGTGGCTAAGAGGATGTAACCATTACTGACATCTTTGCCCTTGAGTGCTGAAGTCTGTCCAGTTCGAGCTAAAGCCCAGAATTTCTTCCCGCCTTTCAGCACCCCTGCGGTTTCTAGTTCAAAACCTGATTGCTCAGTCAGATCCCGGTAGAACTCTAGAATCTCTTTGGGTTGAACTTCCTGATAACGCTGACTGACCACAGATAAAGGCGCATGTGTATCTGAGCGATACAAGACACGCTGCTCTTCAAAAGGCATGATGATACTCTGACCACGTTCATTCTGTGCCATATAGCTGACGTTCGAGGATTCAATCCGCCAGTCCATCCCGGCTTGCTGTGCCCATACTTCGAGTGGTTGATTTGGACTTAGCTGATTACCGAGACCATGCCAAGGGGTTTCACCAACATAGGCCATTTGTTCGATTTGATGTGCCATCGTTCTTATCTCCTATGCTGATTCAACGAAAATTCTGCTGACAGTGATTGCAGTGATAGTAGGCCAGGGTGATTGGCTTTTTCGGTTCATCAAACATGCTGCTAAATAGGCCACCAATGACTGCACCTGCAAGCCCGCCAAGCAGTGGTGATACAGGCAAAGGTAAACCCTTTGAAATGGTTGCACCGATAGTTGCGAACGATGCAGATGCGGCTAGGCCTGTAGAATCAGACCCACTCACCTGCTGATTCACTACCTGAATGACTTGATCCGATAAGCAATAAGGGCAATTTAAACTCATAATATATACCTCTAGAAATGACAAAGGCTCACCGATGGGTAAGCCTTGCAAAGTTAAAAAACTCGTTTTCATCTAGATAATGTATATCTAAGATTATTTTCAATTCATTGAAATGTACGCATCTTGGCTTTGCATTTCACACGCAGATGTTGCGCATCTTTTTCAGGTCGTACTAAATAGCGCACAGCATTAACCATTTTTTCTACTTCAGTAGAATTATTTCTGTGGATTCGACCAATCCCTAAAATACCCAATTCCGTGTATTCTTGGATCTGCTCAGGATCATGACAGTTAAAAAAGTATCCTAACTTGCCTGTGATTTTCTGCCATGCCTTTCCAACTTGATGAGCAATACCCCATCCCTCCTGCTTTAAATGCCCATTAAAAAATAGTACCAGATGACAGTGATAACCCTTATCTACTCCTTGCTCTAATGCCCAAGCATAATCAATCAGAGCATTGAATGGCTTTTCCCGCTCGCTTATCTGCGCTCTTAGCTCTTTAACATCCTCATAAAAATCAGCAATGTTGATCAAGTGTTGGTACTTTTTAATGTAACCCAAATCAATGCGAACAACCTCTGTCCTCGCATACCGCTCTACAGCGCTCCTAGCTTTCCTTTCTAGCGATCGAATATTCCGTGTCTCATTTTCACGGTGACGTCTTAAAGCTTCTCGATGTTCAGATTGATACCCCTTAAAATATCGCTGATACTCAGCAAATGATTTTCTTTTAAGTTCTTCAATGAGTTCATCTAACCTTAGACCCGCAATGTCATTCTCTTCTAACCAATTACACCATGCATTGATATATCCGAAGTAGTCGTAAGACCGTATGTACACTTGATCTAATTCCGTCAGAAGCTCAGCAAATTCTAAATAGAAATCATGCGGTCTACGATGAGCTCTAATCCATAGCTCAGTGACGACTTCAAGTTGGATAGTTAGTTTAGATTCATTAATTGGCTTACTCATGTTCAATACTCAATCTGGAAATAGCTCCATATGAGAGGGTTAAACTGTATGAATATAATTTTTAGGTTGAATCTAGTCAGGTATACAACTCTATGAATAGTCTAATGATTAGTCTCCATATAGATATATTTAGTTGTATTTAATTAGTTGTATTTAATAATCTTAATCAACCTGCGAAAATTGAACTATAGCTTTTAGATTTCCCTTGTGATACTCACCTAATTGAGCAGTCTTCAATGATCAAATTTGCTGAATCTCTTAATTATTAAGTCACTCCCAACATCTTTTGATAAAAAAAAGTTATGCGGTAAGTATTTAGGAAGACAAACGAAGGAATTTACTTGAATAACCTTTCCCGAATATATCCCCAACCCGTATACGAGTTTTCTCATCATACTATGTAGCTATAACTTTTTGCCTAAACATCAACCTTAATATCATAAACTTATCAAACTACTTTAGACTAGGGATTGTAGAGAATGGGCTATTCTTTCTACTCTATTCTCTTGAATATCAGCTTGCTTATTCATATCCTCTTGAGATGAATTACCATTGATTTCATTTACGCTTTCTTTATTTTCAGATGGGCTCACTTCATTGTGTGGAGTGTTTTTTTCATCCGTTTTTTTGGTCATGTCTTTTCTAATTCTGCCTCTTAAAAATAGCTCTGGTCTTTTATGATTGCTATGTCTTGTATTTTTATATCCACTGAAATATTCATATGCAGTATAGAAATTCACAAGATCATTTATCAGCTGTGGAATAAGCTTGTCTCTTTTATTTACAATAAAATACTGAGATCCGCCTTCTTTAAACCACAAACTAGGAATTACTCTCAAGTCCGGGAATTCTAGGGTATCTTTTTGCTTAGCAGTATACCTCTTAGTGAATTCCTTCCAATAGTTCTCGAATTCAAATTTCACATCTTCTACAACAGCCTCTGCACGAAGATAAAAAATAGCCGTACAGTCAATAGAGTAGTATCTCCCCTCAAGAAGAACAAAGTATCCAATAAAGGCATCTAAATATGCTCCTATACTCCTTGGAGCGCGTTTCGCTTTCTTTAGAAACTGAGTAATAATGATTTTTAAGCTACTAATATCCAATCGACTTTTACTGTTATCAATTTTAAAGCGTAGTAGAACTGTAGTTTCTTTAAAACTATTTTTTAAATAACGCCTTGCTGATATCGCGTTCTTTTGTGCCAACTTCTCCATGTAGCATAGTTTGCTTTGGGAAATTGAAATATTGCGTTGCTTCACTATCTCTAGCTCTTGTGCTATTAGATCCGTCATCTCAGCCAGATTTCTATCACGTAACTGATGTTTTAAAGATGACCTACTTAAATTTCTCTGAAGCAATGAAGTATTATAGATAGTCCAATTAGCTAACCCAGAAAAATTAATATCCCTACTATTCTCTAACAGAGCTAAATACATCCTGACCAGACTCGGCCATTTAGAAGGATTAGGGCTAATCGACAGTCTCGTAGCTAAATTGTCAATAGATCCACCCTCCAAATAAGCTAGGAACAAATTGACTCTTTGCAATATTTTTATTTGCCAGCTCTCTAATTCTTCAGAGTGTTGTAACTTTCCATAAAATTGATGAATGGATTTCGCATATTCAGGAGCATATTTAATTAAACCGGTGTCCTCCCAAACTGAGTTAAAGTCATATGACTTTTTCTCTAGGTCATCCTTTTCTTGTCTTTTTGACTTTTTCTTATCATTTCGATCTTTTAAACGACTATCAGCTTTTCTTGTAATTAGACGTATAGGCGTATCAACTAGTTCACTCTCAGCAGTATGGTTATCAGGACTAATAATCTTTCCCATTCCATAAAACAATCCCACAAACCACTTCAACATAAGAGCTAATTTTTTGCGATTAGGGAGTTTGAATTCTTTTATTTCTTTTACACCTAAGTGATCAAGAATTTGATCAATCGCAATAATTTCTGACCGAATAAAAGGAGTGATCTGACTACTACGAAAATATATCTTTAACTCACGATGTAATGACGCCTTGATTTGATTGGTATCTATTTTATGTGTTGAACTGTCTAGAATAAATCCAAGCATTAATCGGACTTCACCATTCAGCTCTATCTCACCTTTTACAAGGATAGATAACCAAGGTAAATCGGTTCCTGGCTCAAGATCATTTAACTCCTCTACTAATAATTGTATTTTTCTTTCGGCCGGAGCTGTAGCTATTATGTCATCTACTTGCCTAGTATGAATTAGATTTTCAATCTCCTTATCAGAAAAATCCTGTACCTGAAATTTCACTAACACAAGTGCTTGTCTAATTTTCTTAACGTCATGTAGCACATCCAAAATTTCATGGGCAATCTCATCACCTTTATCTTGATCGAAATTAAATTTGTAGTTCTTTTGCTTTTTTAAATACTCCTTATATTGAGTAATCGTTTCAAAGACATCTCCATGAGGAAAGTCTTCAACTTTCCACCTGTCAGATTGAATCTCACTTCTGAAGATACAAGATTTCTCTTTATCTAAAAAATTAATAAAAGCATGAATTTTTTCTGGCAACTTGTAATGTGTAGTCGCTAGTCCCATAAGTGCAACGTCTATTACTAGACCATTATAAAATTCAACTATCTGCTTTTTTTTCGCCTCATTTTTTGAAAGGCAGGCATCTTCCCAGTCTACGTTATCATAACCAATAAATTCTTCAACTAGCTCCAAACGCTCATACAGTTTTTCTAAAGTTTCGATAGTTTCCCGAAATATCCCTTTTTGAATTTTATTTTTTTGAGCACTTACAAGCCGATAGCTATCCGTATAGTAACGTTTCAAAAATCCAAAAATTTCTTTATCACCCAGTTTTTCTAATTGCCCAATTTCGGGGAGTTCACTAAAAACTTGTAATTTTATCTCATTCATGATTTAAATATTCTAGATGTTTTCTGATGAAAGTTGAAATTTAACACTTCAAACCCTTATGTTTCAAGCAACCAATTTTCTACTCAGAAAAATCAAAAACTGTTATACCCCATTCATATACTTTTAAACCCTATATCATAAAATTCAACCCCCTATTTAAAGACTATTAAGACATTATATGTACTCAAGTTTCAGTTATAACGATGAAAAAAAACCACGCTTTTTAGCGTGGTCATTGTGATTTTTTTAGTCATTTAATTCAGCCAATCCTTCACTTCCCCCCTCATACCACTCAATCAATCTTACTCGCTCATCCCAAGATTGCGCTCGGTTATATGCCGAGCAAATCCTATATTGAGGCACATGAGCAAGTTGGCGCTCAATGGCATCTGGATTAAACAGATCCGATTTATTTACAACTGGATTGAATGGCACTCTCAAATAGTGTTTGTTCATTCAACCTTTATAAATAAGAATGCTCTAATGTTTTAAAGCTTAGTCTTAGCTGTTTGTAACTGCTTTTTGAAGAATGCATTAGAATTTGGATTATAGAAAAAATCATGAATGAACACCCTTTCGTTCATTCCATACATTTTTTCTTCAACCAAGCACTCTATAGTTATATTTATAAGCCTGTAAATTTCATAGACACGATCGTAGCAGTCAAATATGGTTTTTTCAGACACAGAGAAACCGAAGTCAGCTAATTTTTTTCTTGCTAGCTTGGTACATGAGATATCCGAATTTACAACATATTGAGGGGACTCTTTAAACAATGGCTTATCGAGATTATTACCTTTATTAAGGATCAAATGCCATGCACTAATTAAGGCAATCCAATTAGCCAAGCTATCTGAGAAAATGGGATTATGTCCTAATCGCTCTTCAATATTTATAAGAAAATTTTTCAGATCATTCTTTGTCTTTAAAGTATGAAATCCGTTATATTCAATTCCCTTTAATGAATTAGCTTTCCCCCTAGCCCTAATAGCAGCTGCTACTTTTTCATAATCTTCTAAAGCATTTAAGTTAATAGTCTGCTCTTCGGATGAGTACTCTTCAATCAAGTTATTTTTAAAAACTTCAAATTCTAAAAATAACATTGCCCTATAGAAAAGCTTATTTAAAAAACTATCATTGATGACTTTATTCTTTTTTTGATATTTAGCTAGTATTAAAAAATTAAAATCTAGAAATTTACTAAGCACCCCTATAGTTATATTATCGTACTCAAAATATAGAACTTGACTAACAATTTTAAAAGCAGCAGCACTAGTAATTGACTGGATTGGAGTTTGGATTAATACCCCATTTAAATCTTGCTTATAATGATCTATTTGAAAACCCACCAACTCTATTTGTTGAATTAGGTAGGCACGATATTTTTCTTGCATTTTTAAATAGATATCATCTTCAATTAATTCACCCTTTCCAAAAGTTAACTCAAAATCTACTCCTATTAATAACAAATGCTTGTAATGTTCTCTTATCAACACACCCTTAGACCTTCGATAA
The DNA here is from genome assembly GCF_001077515.1 of Acinetobacter sp. VT 511. Classification (NCBI taxonomy): domain Bacteria; kingdom Pseudomonadati; phylum Pseudomonadota; class Gammaproteobacteria; order Moraxellales; family Moraxellaceae; genus Acinetobacter; species Acinetobacter sp. VT 511. Next base: position 26,610 of record NZ_LFRE01000094.1, read on the forward strand.
GCCAACGAATCAATAGTTGCTAATAATTGACTATATATACTTAACTTCTCTTCTGAGAAGCTCTGCATGGCTGCCACATCATGAAAATATAAATAATCTAATAGTCTTACTGTGCTGTTTTGAAAATCGTTAAGTTTTGGCATAAATGTGTATTCTTAAAAAAGTTCCCCTTATTTCAGAATTATTACCCATCTCATCTTATTTACAATGATTTCAATTTATTTCATTGGTAATTAAAAATGTCGTACCTGACGTCCAAACAAGTGCGTGAAAGATTCAATATCAAAGCTGCTGCTACATTATGGAGATGGCAACAGCCAACCCAGAAAATGTTTGCAGAACCATTTCCTCAACCGATAAAAGCAGCAAAGGGATCTACAAGTCTTTGGGACCGAGAGCAAATAGAAACATGGGAAGCTAAATTTTTCAGAAATAACGAAAGCCTAACAAGTTAGGCTTTCCAATTTTTCCCACCATTGCTTATAAGCTATACCCATCTCTTTTTGATAATCGTGATAATCATAAGTCCCTTGCTCTCCAGGCATGGTATGGCCAATCATTAACTCTGCAATATCACGTGATGTAAAACGACTAAAATGAGTACGAGCGGTACGTCTCAAATCATGCATAGACCAATGCTTCATCTCCATACCATAATGTCTTCTTGCATATTGCATAACATTATATGGAAGCTTGCCTGGGCCATTTTGCCCATACATCTCTCTAGTCCCACTATTCACAAACATATAAATGGAATTATTCAGCTCCATAGCTTGTTTAATAAAAGGTTCAATTTCAGGTAATATCGGTCTAAGAAGCGGTCGCTTCGTGTACTTACCTGTCTTATGATTTTCAGATGGCACAGTCCAAATTTTGCGTTCAAAATCGAAATCTGTTTTTTTCGCCATCCTCAGTTCACTATACCTATTTGCATAGAAGAGACAGATTTTTATAAACAGCGCATTTTTTAACGCCATTCTAGACTCATCGCAAATTTTCCAAATTAGTGCCACTTCGTCATCTTCAAGAATTCGATCCACTTTATTCTTTTTAATATTCAGATCACGTTTGCCTGTAATATGACGTATCGGGTTATTCTCAATCAGCCTTCGATTTACGCCCCAGTCTAAGCACTGTTTTGTATTTGTTAGCAGTCGATCAGTAATTGATGCAGATTTTTCAAAATGGTCTTCTAGTAACTCTAACCACATATGTAGTGTGATTTGATCTGCTGGCAGATATCCATATTTAGGAAATACATACAACTCAAAAGAGCGCAATTGTTGTTGTGCATTCTTCTTATTCGGCATGCAGTATTTTTCATGCCATTCTAGATAGAGCTCCTTAAAAGTTAGTGCGTTCGTCACCTTATGAACTTCTAACTTTTTATATACTCTTGGATCATGTCCTGCCTCTAGGACACCTTTCATTTTTTGCAAATCTTGCCTAGCTTGCAATAAAGTCAAATTGGGATAAGAACCCAAGTCTAGACGAGCTTGCTTACTCTCATATCTGAAGCGCATTTGAAAAGTGATCTTACCTTTAGGTGACACACGTACACTCAAGCCATCCCTATCAGGTTCAACATGTTGCTCAGCCCTAACCTTACCTAAATTCTTTTTAAGCCATGTGTCCGTAAGTGGCATTTCACACCTGTGTACAAAATTTTAAATCAGAAAAAATAGCATTAAATATGTACACACTCATGTACACAAAACTTCTGAATAAACTTAATGTAACTTGAAATACCATGCAATGGGTACAGGAATAAAATTTAAATAAAATACTGTAAATTAATGAAATATTAATTTTAATTTGAATGCTTTTGAAATGGGTTGGAATAAGATGAATTATAGTGTGTTATTTGGGTGGGAAATAATCGCGAATGTACGTCGCTGAGCGACCTGCGCCGCTAACTCTTGTTTAAAACTCATGGAAAATACCTACTGCAGATCCGCAGTGCAAAAGATCAAGCACGATCAATATGAAAAATTGGCGATATTGTAGCAGAATTTCTAAATGCAGTACTCATTCCTCAATGCCCACCCTCTCCTGTACTTTTTGTTTATAGAATGGACAGGTTTTAGAAGAATACCGTCTTCAGGTTGAAATTTCAGGAGAAATATTGACTTTTATCTCATGGTGAAACCTATTTAAAATAGATTTATATTTTAAGAGATCATTTAGTTTCTAGAAATTTATTGAAGCACCTGATCACATTTAAATAAGGATAAAAAAATGACAAGGATTGCCTTTCAGGATCTGTATGCTGAACCCTACACCCACTGTTACGGCTGTGGACGTGACAATCCACATGGTCATCAACTGAAAAGTTACTGGGACGTTCCTTTTGTACAGACTATTGCACATATTTTCCCCGCCTCTCATTATACCGGCGGTGTACCCGATCATGTGTATGGTGGCTTGATTGCATCTCTTCTGGACTGTCATGGGACCGCCTCTGCGGCAGCATTTAAAAGCCATACAGCTGGCATCGCCTTTGACGGTAGTGAAGCCTTAATTCGATGTGTTACTGGTAGTCTGAATATGCAGTTTATTCGACCGGTACCTGTGAATACTGAATTGATGTTGACGGGTCGATTACTGAAAATTGAAGGTCGAAAAATCCAGATTGCACTTTCTCTGTCTGCCGATCAGATTGAATGTGCAAAGGCTGAAATGCTCGCTATTCAAATTAAGTAGCTTCTGAGTTCAGAGGCTGATTGATAAAATTAAACAGATTAAGAAACGATAGCGGCTTCGGGTAAATCTTTCACACTAACTGGTCTACTGAATAGGAATCCTTGTAACTGCTGGCAACCCAAACGGGTCAGGATGTCTGCCTGTAACTGAGTTTCTACCCCTTCAGCAGTAACCTGCAAACCTAGCTTAATTGCAAGATGGATAATACTTTCCAGAATCATCTCTTCCTTGGAACCTGCGGTCAGGTCTGCAATAAATTCTTTATCGATTTTCAGCTCATTCACTGGCAGGTTCTTCAGATACAAGAAACTGGAATGCCCTGTACCAAAGTCATCAATTGCCAGCTGAATCCCCATATCACGCAAGCGTTCCAGGGTACGCACACTGCTATCAATATGATGCATGGCTGTAGATTCAGTAATCTCAATCATCAAGTGATTCGGATTAATCTGGTAACGTGCTAACAGTTCTTCCAGATTTTTAAACAGGTTCTTGTGTTCAAACTGCACGGCAGACAAATTAACGGCAATCGGGAAGAAATTCGTTCCTTCCGTTTCCCATTGATGAATCTGTTTACAGGCCTGCTCCAGTGCCCAATACCCCATCTGAATAATCAGGCCGGTTTTTTCCGCCCCCCGGATAAACATTACTGGTGATAACAAGCCCAGTGCCGGGTGCCGCCAGCGGATCAAGGCTTCAACCCCACAAATCTGCAAATCCTCGGTACGATATTTAGGCTGGTAATACAGCTCAAACTGGTGTTCTTCAACCGCTTTATACAGGTCATTAATCAGCTTGCTCTGACTTCTGGATTCCTTTTCATCATTACTGAAATTGAACAATGAATAGGTATTACGCCCCTGATTTTTGGAAGTCAGCATGGCTGAATCGGCATTAATCAGAAGATCCTGAACATTTTGGCCATGTTCCGGATACATTGAAATACCAATACTCCCTGAAACATTAATCACCTTGCCGGCAATCATAAAGCTTTCCTGAATCATGCTTAAAATTTTTTCAGCGACTTCAGCGGCCTGTTGCGGTTCTGCATTTTCCAGAATCAACAAGAATTCGTCACCCCCAATTCGCAGCAATCTCGAGTACTCATTGAGTAAACTATAAATCCGGTTAGCCAGCTGGATCAGGAGCTGGTCACCCACATGATGTCCAAAGACATCATTTACTGCTTTGAAACGGTCAAGATCAATATACAGAAAGGCAAACTGTGCATTACGGTAATGATGATCATTGAACAGAAAGTGAGAATACTCTGCCAGATAGAAACGATTGGGTAACTTGGTTAGATTATCCTGCACAGCCAGATTGGCCAGCTCTTTATTGGCCTCAGCCAGCTGACGATTGCGATGCTCAAGACGCTGTTCCAGCATGGCTACACAGAAACCGGCAACAAGAACCAGACAGGCAATGAAAACTACAGTAATCAGTAATTCGCGCTCAAGCGTGGACATTTCGGCCAAGCCTTCACCCACTATGGAATGAAAACTGGTCGCTGCCATCCCGGTATAGTGCATCCCGACAATGGAGAAAGTTAGCATCAATGCCACACCGGCTTTCAGCCAAAAGCTACGGCGAGCAATACTGCGATTCTTAAACAGCATCCAGAAGCCTAAACCAGCCCCGCTAATCGCAATGAGTACCGAACAGATCACCAGTACCGGATCATAGCGGATCACATAACCCTGCACCACCATACTCATCATGCCAGTATAGTGCATGCCGGAAATTCCCAGCCCCATTAATACCGCGCCGAGTACCAGACGAGGAAAAGGCAGGGTTTGTCGTGTTGTCAGCCAGATGGCAAAGGTCGAGGCAATAAAGGCGATGATATAAGAGGTAACAGTCAGTCCGGAATCAAAATAGGTATTGTCTGGCAAATGGCTGGCGGTCATGCCAACAAAGTGCATACACCAGATAGAGAATCCTAAAATCGCACCACTTGTAACCAGAATCAGCTTTTCATATTTGGGAGGAGCTTTATCAAATAACAGCTGTTCAATTGAAATGGCAAGAAAACAAACCACCAAAGCTACAATGAGCGAGCCTATAACCAGATTAATGTCATAATGAACATGAATCATATAAGAGTCCTGTAGAAGCTTGCTTTCCCGAACTGCTTAAGCCCACATTGCATCTTTAACTGCCTAACTCGAGGGCACCCAAGAACATTGCTCAACCCATACACCTTTGGTCATATTTGACCCATAAAAAATTTTTAATTTATCGATACTTGAACCGCAATATTTAAAGCACAACAAAAACTATAATTTTACTGACTTAAATCCAAATCTGACAAAAATAAGAAATATGTGACATATATTAAAAGTGTTTCAAGTTTTAGCAAATGGTTAAATTCATTCATTGACTAGAATTTAGCAGATCTAGATCACAACATTATGAATTTCAACAAAACAGATAGCATTTTTAACACTTATCAACTTTTTCTTGTTTACTATTTTTCAACAAAAAATAGAAAAACAGCCTGCATATGCAGGCTGTTAGTCAAATTAAATTCTTCAATTCTGAATAACTATTTCGCCTTTCCTTGTAAACGGGCATAGTCATATAAAACATTGGCAGCCTCTACAACAAATACTTCCTCTTCAGGGAGCTGCGGACGATCTTTAGCTTTCATCTTGGCACGTGCTTCAATCAATGCATCCATTGAGGCCTGATAGCTTTCCCAGTTTGGATAAGGTTTCTGACCCGTTGCTGCACGACGTGCATTTTCAGATTCCAAGGTCTTACGTTCAAGTTCCAGCAATTCCGCTTTACGCTGATTCAGATCCAATACTAGACGCTTTTTCTCGTCAGTTTTCTTGGCAATCGCTGTACGTTGCTCAAGATACTTGAATTGTGGATCCAGATTGACACGAACCTGTGAGCTCTTGATCAGATCAGGTACATATTTCTGTACTTCACCTTCACGTTTAAAGGGTGCCGTCGGAATGGTATCCCACTGCAAGGCATTTTTAGCCTTACGCTCACCAAACTCTTCATTGTAAATATCGACCAGTTTGATATCGGGGACCACACCCTTGTTCTGGGTACTACCACCAGTGATACGATAGAACTTACGTTGCGTCAGTGTAGCCTGTCCATGTGCCAAGGTATCCAGCTGTACTTGTGCAGTACCTTTACCTGTCGTGGTGCTACCAATGACAATACCACGTTCATAATCCTGAATTGCAGCAGAGTAGATTTCACTTGCCGATGCAGAAGCGAGGTTGACCATGACCGCCAGTGGACCAGCATAGGTCTGTGCACCGCCATCATCATCTTCAAAGACACTGACATTGCCATTGCCATCACGAATCTGTACTACTGGACCAGACTTGATCACTTGCCCCAGCATACGTGCAACTTCTTCTAATGAACCACCTGGATTATTGCGCAAATCAACAATAATCCCTTCCACATTCTTGGCTGAAAGTTCTTTCAGGGCATTGTTGGTATCTTCAGATACAGAACGATAATCTGTACCCGCACGTCGTGCACGATAGTTTAAGTAGAAAGATGGAATTTCTATCACACCATATTGATACTTCTTGCCATCTCGCTGAATCTCGACCACACGGGTGCGTACGCCAGCATCTTCTTCCTGGATCACATCACGGATAATAGTGACATTACGCGCCTGTCCCAGTGTTGCGCCAGCGCCCAGTAATTTCAAAGTAACTTTAGTACCACGTTTACCACGAATCAGACCGACAATTTCATTACTCGGCCAACCAATGACATCGACCATTGGTCCGCCATCCTGAGCGACCCCAATAATACGGTCACCGGATTTCACTTGACCTGATTTACTCGCCGGACCACCTTCCACAATAGTTTCAATCTTGGTGTAGTCTTCATTGCCACGTTCTGGGCGAATTGAAACACCCACACCTTCAAGCTGTAAAGTCGTTTGGCGGTTCAGCTCCATCGCATCCACAGGCGGGAAATAATTGCTATGTGGATCATAAGTCAGCATCATGGCATTCAGCGTTTTATCAAGCACATCATCGCTTTTGATACGACTTAAACGTTCAAGCTGACGGGTATAACGCTTGGTTAAGGTTTGTGCCGGCGTCAAATCCTCTGGACCACTCAGATCCTGACCATTGGCCAGTTCTGGGTTATCTTTTAATGCTTTTTGTTTGGCCTGCTCTTCTTCTTTACTGATGGTCAGATTAATCAGCTGAGAAACCAGCATTTTTGACCAGTAAGCGCGTTGTTCTTCTGGTGTCTTGAAGAATGGTGCTTTCTCACGGTCAGTCTCAATATAAACATTACTTTGATTCAGGTTTTGAGGCTTTTTCAGTTCATCCAGCATAAAGGTATAAAACTGCTTGAGGCGTTCACTATAATGTGCATGAATCTCAAATGGACCAGCCAGATTGCCTGATTTCAAGTTGGCACCAAAATTGGCACCGTAACGTTTCTTATAGTTATCAATTTCAGGTGCCAGAAACAGACTATGCTCCGGATCCAGGCTATCAATATAAAAATCAAAAATGCGCTGTGAGGTTTGAGCATCTAGACGCATATTTAAATAGTGCTGACGATCCACTAAAGTAGCCAGCTGTCTAGATACGAGCGCTTGTTCTTGAGATGGTTGAAGGGCTTTGCTTACGACTTCTGATTTTTCAGCAGCAATCGCGTCGCTCACCACATGGGTAAAAAAGAATCCGCCTGTCGCAACTGCAACTGCGCAAGCTACTGTTTGAAGTTTCATAAAAATTCGTACTTCCTTGGCCTTTTGACCAATTTAACCGTGTCGTTTTCCGATCTGAAATAAACGTATCCGCGATCTTAAACAACTTAATAAGTTTATGTTGTGTAGTTTTATCATATTCTGTGCAGTCAAAGTGTAGCAAAAGATTGCAGAAATCAGGTATTGTTTTCGCTGAAAAATTCTAATATGGACACCGCATATGATTGGCGCATTGATGCTCGACATCGCTGGCACTCACCTTATCCAGGAAGATATTGAACTGCTACAGGCTCCGCAGGTTGGCGGGGTCATTCTGTTTGGCCGTAATATTGAATCACCTGCACAGGTTCGCGCCCTGACAGATCATATGCGTCAGATTCGCCCGGATATTTTGATTGCAGTCGATCAGGAAGGTGGTCGCGTTCAACGCTTAAAACAGGGCTTTACTTTACTCCCGGCCATGGGTCGTTTTGGAGAACTTTACCAAAGCGAACCTGAACGTGCATTACAACTGTCAGAGAAATGTGGCTGGTTAATGGCAATTGAAGTGCTGGCAGTCGGCATTGATTTTAGTTTTGCTCCTGTGCTGGATCTGAATGACATCAGCGATGTTATTGGTGACCGTAGTTTTGCCACAAATATTCAGGACATCATTCCACTGGCAAGCGCTTTCCTGAAAGGTATGAAACGTGCTGGCATGGCATCGACCGGCAAACACTTCCCGGGTCATGGTTCTGTAAAAGCCGATTCTCATGTGGCAGCGGCAGTAGATCCACGCAGCTATGAAGAAATCCAGCAAAAAGACATGCAAACCTTTATTCAGCTACAGTCACAACTGGATGCCTTGATGCCAGCACATGTGATCTATAGTCAGGTCGATCCCAATCCAGCCGGTTTTTCAGAATTCTGGATTCAGAAAATCTTGCGTCAGGAACTTGGTTTTGACGGTGTATTGTTCTCGGATGATTTGAGTATGCAAGCCGCCTGTGTCGCAGGTGGCGCTGATGCCCGTATTCAGGCAGCGCTGAAGGCAGGTTGTGATATGGGTCTGGTCTGTAACGACCGGGCAGCACAATGTCTGGCACTTGAGGGGATTGTAGATTTACCATTACCGAATCAGGAACGTTTAGAGCGTATGCGCGGTCGTATTCCTCAGATTCAGATTAATGACGTTTTAGATCTTGGCAAAGAATGGCGTCAGGTTCGTGATGAAATTACAGGATTTAGAAATCAGGTGGCTTCATAAGCATATTTGGGTAATACGATTTAGGAATACGATAAAAGGAACACCATAAGTGTTCCTTTTTGTTTATGATGTAAAAATACAAAAACTTATACAATAACAATAAGGTCAGGAAGACATGACACAACCACTCTCGCAACATCGACATATCTCTTTTACTGCGCACTATACCGGCTATATCTGGTACCAAATGGGAATTTCTCATCCAGTGTTTGCGACTGGGCGAGGTAAATTTCTCGCTGCATTGGTCCATCCCTTGGAAACCTGGGCTGAAAAGCACGTGGGCGGCAGTATGCGTACTACCTTAAAACAGCGCCACCAGATGATTGATGAACATCTCTGTCAGCTCATTACTCAGCACCCACAGCTACAAGTACTGGAAATTGCTTGCGGACTATCTCCGCGTAGCTGGAATTTCAGACAAAAATTTCCTAAAATCAATTACCGCGAACTTGATCTGCCAGATATGGCCAAGATCAAAACTCAGGCGCTGAAAATTCTGGATCAGGATGCACCAGAAGTCTTGACTGCTGATATTTTTAGTGCAGAGCTGGCCAATATTTTTCAGGTTTTTGATTCTGAACGACCACTAGTAGTCATTAGCGAAGGACTGATTAACTACTTTGACAAGGACATGTTGCACACCTTATTAAAAGGTATTGTCGAGTATGGACAACGCTTTCCGGAAATTCATTACCTCAGCGATATTTACCCTGAACCCGTGAAGAATCGATTAGCCAGCTTTATCTGGACATGCAGCCGCTTACTAAAGTTTATGTCACGTAGTGCTTTTACTTTCCACTTTAAATCACCACAAGAATTACAGCAGTTTTGTCAGCAGACCGGTTTTATAGAGGTAGAAGTAAAACAGCCGCAGCGCTATTTTGCCCAACCTCAGCAGTCCAATCCCACAATTGAACAAGATGAACATTTAGGTGATCTAGTCTGGATGATTCATGCGACCAAAAAAAACAGCGTTGAATAACGCTGTTTTTTTTCAAAGTATCTATTTAACTTTCAAATTCAGGCCGGGAGCATTCTAAACGACTGCATCCAGCACTTGTGCTTCAAGTAAAGCTTTTTGAGTCTGCACAAAACCTAGCAAACGTTCCGCCACTTCAAAACTACCGTGCTTAAACAAGGCACGAATCTGCGTTTCATCATGCTGGAAAATCAGGCATTCAATTTTGAACTCACCTTCTTCATCTTCCAGATGCAAAGCCAAATCCCTTGGATACTGGATGGCCTGCTGCACCTGCGCTTCTTCCATTTCAAATAAGACACCAAAGAAACTTAAATCCACAATAGTGGTAGGCAAACGCAGATCCGAGTGTCGATGGCTCAGGAAACGTTCTGGCTCTTGTACCGGAATACGGTCTTCACCACGACGTTCAAGTTTCAGCATCTGTTCCCGAGTAAAGGGAATAATCCCTTCCAGCTGATCTACGGGTTCATCACGCAGGAAAGTGGCGAACAGATGCATGGTTTCTTTACGGCGCTGCAGCTGCGGTACATGGTCGGCACTGGCAATCTGTACATACTGCATGTCTGGACACTGTAGGGCAAAGCCAGCATTTTCATGCGGCAGGGTAAAACTGTCATATTGGCCGCAAGCAACGAGTACTTTACATTGTGGAATGGGTACATGTTTCAGGCGTAATAGACGGTTGCAGTTAACATCATAACGATCCTGCTCAGTTGCGGTAAACTCTGCCATCTGTCTAAAAAACAGTCGCTTGGCCGTCGGTGACATACGGGTTTCTTTTAAACGGGCATGATTGACCAGATACAAAATGACAGCTTGACCAAACTCGTCCATACGCCCTTCTTTCATCAGGTGCAGGGATTCTTCCAGCAACATCCGCCAGCTCTTGCGGGTCTTTTGCATCACCCCCATCAGGATCATGCGATCCACCAGCTCAGGACGCTGATCTGCCAAACAGGAAGCCACGACAGATCCTAATGACATGCCCAATACTGCAACCTTAGGCAAGCACATTTGCTCTAGCCAGCGCCCTAGCATGCCTGCGAGATCTTCCAGTTCCAGAGAGCCTGCAGAGACGCCAGTATCCACATTGGTGATCTGCTGGTTAGCGCCCATTGAAGGCAAGTCAATCAGGATGATTGGACCTGCAGCGAACAGCTGCTCTACACAGTATTTATAGGAATTAAAGTTCTGAAATGCCCCACCAATAATAACCATCGGTGTCATATGCAGGGTTTCAGGGCGGGCAATTGCCATATATTCAATTTTCCAGCCATCCATCCAGGTCGTACGTGGTGGCTGTTTAAAACTGTTTTTATCGTATAGATCAAAAAACGCATAGTGGCTGTGTTGCTCAATGCGGTGCTGGTCCATCTGGATAATGGAATTCATCTTCCTTTCCTCCATCCTTGCCTTATTTTTATTGTGCAAGCAATTATTGAGAGATTTCATGCTTCAAGATCAAATGTGAAAGATCTGAATACGCGTCCTACTCTTTATTTATTATTGAATTCGACATCAATGTCGCTGTCATTCATTCTATACAGAGGTTCTTTTTACAAGCAACTAATCTTGCAACCGCTTGTCTGCTTTTAAAGATAAAACGATTTCAAAATGTTTAACGATTGTAAAAGCACATGAAATTTAGCCAGCAGACTTCATTGTATCGGCTCAGGCTGTTAATATCAGAAGGATATTTCTAAGTGATCGAACCGCTATGCAAGAGTCTATTGAACAATATATGCAAACGGTAGGACAGCAGGCTCGTCAGGCTTCACGCGTCTTGGCGCGTGCGTCCACCCAAACAAAAAATGATGCATTGTCAGCAATTTATACTGCTTTAAAAAACAGTGAAGCTGCGATTTTGGCTGCCAATCAGATTGATATGACCAAAGCGCATAGCAATAATCTGGACAGTGCTCTCCTCGATCGCTTAGAACTGACTCCCGCACGCTTCAAAGGCATGCTACAGGGCTTAAATGATGTGATTAGCCTGGTCGATCCGATTGGTGAAATTACCGATATGGCCTATCGTCCATCTGGTATTCAGCTGGGCAAAATGCGCGTACCTCTGGGCGTAGTCGGCATGATCTATGAATCACGTCCAAACGTGACCTTGGAAGCAGCATCTTTAGCACTGAAATCTGGTAATGCCATTATTTTACGTGGCGGTTCGGAAGCACTTGAATCTAACCAGGCCATTGCCAAAGCGATTCAACACGGCTTGCAGGTTTCAGGCCTACCAGAAGCAGCCGTGCAAGTGATCAATACCACAGACCGTGCAGCAGTGGGTCAGCTGATTACCATGTCTGAATATGTCGATGTGATTGTGCCTCGTGGTGGTAAGGGCCTGATTGAACGCATTACCAATGATGCGCGTATACCAGTAATCAAGCATCTTGACGGTAATTGTCATGTGTATGTAGAAGCCCAGGCAGACTTGCTCAAAGCCTTGCCTATTGCCCTGAATGCTAAAACTCATCGCTACGGCGTATGTAATGCCATGGAAACTTTGCTGGTCGATGAAAAAGTTGCGGAAGAGTTCCTGCCACGTATTGCTGAACTGTATGAAGAAAAACAGGTAGAACTGCGTGGTTGTCCTGCAACTCGCCGTATTCTGGAAAATGCAGTACCTGCTTCAGAAGAAGACTGGTATACCGAATATCTTGGTCCGATCCTGGCAGTTAAGGTGGTTTCTGGGGTTGAAGAAGCGATTGAACATATCAATAAATATGGTTCACATCATACCGATTCAATCATCACTGAAAACTACAGTATTGCGCGTGAATTTTTAGCTGGTGTGGATTCAAGCTCGGTAATGATTAACGCCTCTACCCGCTTTGCTGATGGCTTTGAATATGGTCTCGGTGCAGAAATCGGTATTTCAACCGACAAGATTCATGCCCGTGGTCCGGTTGGCCTTGAAGGTCTGACTTCACAGAAATGGATCGTATTTGGTGACGGCCAGATTCGTCAATAACAACGCAGTAAAAAATCATTTTCAGCTCTGTTCGCAGGGCTGATTTTTTATAGAAGTGAATGAAGAAAATAAAAAACAGCTCAGTGAACCTTTAGGTCACCTTTTATGAAGATTATCTTTGGAAATTTGTAGCTTGTTTAAATTTACAGCAATTCAATGTATAAACTATAAAAATTGAATCTGTTTAGCATGCTTTATAAGGTTTATTGGCTCAACGCTATTTTGAATGAGGTGTGCTTTTACTACTATTTCATTGATAAATGAAAACGATGAACTGATAAATTTTAATTATAACTGGCAAAATGATCGATAGTGCTTAAGTCTAATCACCTAAAGTCTATCTAGGACAGAAAAATATCGCATGTTACAACTGCATCACTGATCTAAATTGCATCGCCTAGGCGCACAAAATAGATCAATCAAATGGATGAGAATTTTAATTAGAATCGGGTAAACAATCGTGTCTAAATCAGTATTAGTTATTAATTGTGGCTCTTCTTCAATCAAGTTTGCCTTATTACTTGAAGAACAGAATTTCCGTATTCACGGCTTAGCTGAGAACTTAGGCACAGAAAATGCCCGTATTAAAGGTGTGACTGTCGGTAATGAACCGGTAGACATCCATATCCCATTTGCAGATCATAAAAAAGCACTGGAAGTTGGTCTGGAGCGTCTAGCCAATTATAAACCAGATGCGATTGGTCACCGTGTGGTACACGGCGGCAGCTTAACTAAAGCCGAACTGATCAATGATGAAATTATTGAAAAAATTCGTGAAGCTACCCCGCTTGCACCGCTACATAATCCAGCACACCTGATTGGAATTGAAGCAACGCAACGCCTGTTCCCGGATCTGCCACAGGTTGCAGTATTCGATACCGCATTCCATCAAACCATGCCAGCACATGCTTACCGTTATGCTGTGCCTAAATTCCTTTACGCTGACTTTGGCGTTCGTCGCTACGGTTTCCATGGTACCAGCCATGCTTATGTATCTGAGCGCGGTTCTGAACTGGCTGGCAGCTTTAAACAAGGTGGCTGGTTAACAGCACATCTGGGTAATGGAAGTTCAACCTGTGCCGTATGGAATGGGCAAAGTGTAGATACTTCTATGGGCCTGACTCCACTGGAAGGTCTGGTAATGGGTACCCGTAGTGGTGATGTTGACCCAAGTCTGCATAGCTTCCTGGCAGCGAATCTGGGCTGGGACGTCTATAAAATTGACAAAATGCTAAACAAAGAAAGTGGCTTGCTCGGTTTATCAGACAATCTGTCTAATGACATGCGTACGCTGATCGAAGCTTCTGAAAATGGCAATGAAGATGCAACGCTTGCAATTGAAGTATTCTGCTACCGTCTAGCAAAATCACTGGCTGCTTTAAGCTGTGGTCTACCGCGTCTTGATGGTCTGTTCTTCACAGGTGGTATCGGTGAAAACTCAGCTTATATCCGTGAAAAAACTATGGCTTACCTGCCACATTTTGGCTTCAATCTCGATAAAGATGCTAATAATGTATTAAAGCGTGGTACTGAAGGTCGCATCGATAATGGTACAGGCCCACAAATCTGGGTCGTACCAACCGATGAAGAAGGCCGTATCGCCAAAGAAACCCACAGCGTGGTTGAGCAGGAAGTGGAGAACACCACTGCAAAAAAGTCTGAACCTGAGGCTACGCTTGCTTAAGCAAGTGTAGGATTCCTATACCTTCTATTTGATTTTAGATATTTGAATACGCTATGAAGACCATTCTATTAGTTCCGACTGGGGAAGGCGTTGGTTTAACGTCTGCATGCTTAGGCCTGATTTACGCACTGGAATGCCAAGGTGTAAAGGCTGGTTTTGTTAAACCATTTTCTCAGGAAATTACGGATACGGCAGACCGTACCACTGCCCTGTATCGTCATATCTCCAATGCAAAGACCGTGGAACCCATCAGCTATAACACAATGATGCAACGTCTCAGTCATGGCGAGCAGGATGAACTTCTAGAGGATGCCGTGCGTCTGCATCGTGAAATTGCCCGCAATCACGACCTGATTATTGTAGAAGGTGTAGTGCCAAATGGTCGTGACAGCTTTGTCGATGAACTGAATGCTTCTCTGGCTCAGGCGCTCGATGCCAAAGTCGTTATTGTCAGCAATGCCGATATCCGTCATCCAGTGCAAACAGCAGAAAAAGTTGAAAATCAGATTCGCAATTTTGGTGGTGCAAGCTCAACACGCCTGTCTAGTATCCTGTTCATGCGTACCAAAGGCTTACCTGAAGAATCTGCCCAGATTCCAGTGACCATTGATCCAGAACTGCGTCTGACTGCTGAAACTGAACAGTTTGTACAAGCTATTCAGAAAACCCATCCATATATCGGCTCTGACAAACTACCAGTGATTGGCTTGGTTCCGTTTAGTAAAACTCTGAGCGTGCCACGTATGTCCGATCTGGCTGCACATATTTCTGCGCTATGGATCCATCAAGGTGAAGCGACTCAACGTCGTGTTCAGCATAGCAGCCTGATTGCATCCAGCATTGAACATGAACTGCATAAATTTGTCGCGGGTGAACTGATCATTACTGCCTCTGACCGGGTCGATGTGCTGCTGGCAAGTAGCTTGGCGAGCTGTAATGGTATTCCACTGGCGGGGTTAGTCCTGACTGAGCAACATCAGCCAAATGAACAGGTGCTAGGCTTCTGCCAGTCTGCAATTAAACATGGCCTGCCAATTTTACATACTCCATTAAGCACATTCGAAACTGCGCAGAAGCTGGCCAATCTTAGCAATGAAATTCCAGTTGATGATACAGAACGTGCTGATCAGGTCACCCGTTTTGTATCTAGCCATATCAACCCAGACTGGCTGATTCAGATGCTAAATGGCACCTACAAGCCACGCCTGTCTCCTTCTGCTTTCCGTCATGAATTGGTACAGAAATCGATTGCAGCAAAAAAACGTATTGTGCTACCTGAAGGTGATGAGCCACGAACCATTCAAGCCGCGGCTATCTGTCAGTCACGTGGTATTGCGCATTGTATTCTGCTGGCTAAGCCTGAAGCCGTACTGGAAGTTGCCAAAGCACGTGGCATTGAATTGCCAGAAGGTTTAGAAATTGTCGATCCTGACCTGATTCGAGACGACTATGTCGAAAAAATGGTAACGCTGCGTAAAGGCAAGCTGAATGAACTGCAAGCCAAAGAACAACTGCAGGATACTGTTGTTTTAGGCACGATGATGCTAGCCCTTGATCAGGTGGATGGCCTGGTATCTGGTGCAGTTCACACTACTGCGAATACTGTGCGTCCAGCCTTCCAGCTGATTAAGACTGCGCCAGATTATTCACTGGTTTCTTCAGTGTTCTTTATGCTGTTACCAGATGAAGTATATGTATATGGTGACTGCGCGATTAATCCGGATCCGGATGCTGCGCAACTGGCAGAAATTGCCATCCAGTCTGCTGACTCGGCAAAAGCTTTTGGTATTGACCCACGTATTGCCATGATTTCTTACTCTACTGGAACTTCTGGTGCCGGTGCTGATGTAGAGAAAGTGGCAGAAGCTACCCGTATTGCCAAGGAACGTCGCCCTGATCTGTTGATTGATGGTCCATTGCAATATGATGCTGCATCGGTTGAAAGTGTAGGTCGTCAAAAAGCACCAGACTCCCAAGTAGCTGGTCGTGCCAATGTCTTCATCTTCCCGGATTTGAATACGGGTAACACTACTTATAAAGCGGTGCAACGTGCAGCAAATGTGGTGAGTGTTGGTCCAATGCTGCAAGGCCTGAATAAGCCAGTAAATGACTTGTCACGTGGTGCCTTGGTGGATGATATCGTATTTACTATTGCACTCACTGCGATTCAGGCGGATCAGCAGGCAGCCCACTAAGCGTCATCCCCATTCTCTATCTGTGCTTTCCCCATCCAATGGACACATTGGATGGTTTTTTGTTTTTAGTTCTTAAAAATTGCATATATGAGAATGCCAGTCGATTTGACTGGCATTCTTTGATAAATCATTTGCTTTTCTTATCAACTTATACAAAGAGATATAAGTTAAAGAAAAGTAGTTTGACTTACATCGTGGTCCATTCATTACGGACATCATCGGCCGCTTTATTCAAAATGACCTGATCGCCTTTCACTTCACTGACCCAACTTAACGGAATCAGATGATGCTCATTATTTTCGTCATCACTTCTTGTTAATTTAATTGAATCTTGGCCTTCTAAATGGTCCACTTTTCCAACTTGTGTCCCGTCTGAAGCAATTACTGATGCATGTTCCTTGATGTCACTTGGATTTACTGTAGTCATTACAATTGCCCTATTATTAATAAGAGAAATCAGTCTAGGCAATAAAAATTCGACTGTGTGTAAGGGTTATCAGGCTTTGAGTATTACTGGGTTAATAGTGTAATGATAAAAATACAGTGTGTTTCAACAAGTGAGTAGCGTAACGAATTGATGGAAAGATTTAGGGGATTGTCTGTTTAGAGAAATATGGGAATAATTTTTTTAGCATAAAAAAAGAAGATTAAGCTTAGGCTTGATCTTCTTTCTGACCGTACATCCAAGTCGCCGCGATATATACACAAAAACCGCTAGCCATCAAAATACCTGTAACCATTGTCTTAGGATCTCTTCGTTTCGATGTGTGCATTATGCGAAAGTTTTATGACAGTTATATGACAATATACGAAGTATTTTATTTTTAAAATAATTATTAATTTCAATTATTTGAAAAAATAAATACTATTTTTTGGGTTTTATAACATGAAATATGACAGTCATTATGACAATTTTTACTCAAATTATAACGCCGTAGACTTTATCTCTAGGCAGTTAAACGAGTATTAAACTTTCGCCCAAAAGCCCTGTAAAACGTCCCACAACTTTTATGTTTTGTCATATAATTTAGCCCGCTAGCTATCAGCCCGCTCAAGAGATTTTTGTATGACAACTATTATCAAGCAAGATGACTTGATCACATCGGTTAAAGATGCGCTTCAGTTCATTTCTTACTACCATCCACAAGATTTCATCCAGGCGATGAGTCGTGCGTATGACCGTGAAGAAAACAAAGCGGCTAAAGATGCGATCGCGCAAATCTTAATTAACTCTCGTATGTGTGCAGAAGGCCACCGCCCAATCTGCCAGGATACCGGTATCGTAAACGTATTCGTTGAAGTGGGCATGGACGTTAAATTCGATTTAACGATGAGCTTGGACGATGCGATCAACGAAGGTGTACGTCAAGGTTACCTAGAAAATTCTAATGTCTTGCGTGCGTCTGTACTTGCTGACCCTGCATTCGGTCGTAGGAATACGAAAGACAACACCCCTGCTGTGATCTACCACAAACTTGTTCCAGGTAATAAAGTTGACATTACTGTTGCAGCGAAAGGTGGCGGCTCAGAAAACAAATCTAAACTGGCAATGCTTAACCCATCTGACTCAATCGTGGATTGGGTACTAAAAACTGTTCCAACAATGGGTGCAGGCTGGTGTCCACCAGGTATGCTGGGTATTGGTATCGGTGGTACTGCTGAAAAAGCCATGATGCTTGCAAAAGAAGCATTGATGGAAGAGATCAACATGGACGAACTTCTTCGTCGTGGTCCACAAAATAAACTTGAAGAACTTCGTATCGAAATCTTTGAAAAAGTAAATGCTCTGGGTATCGGTGCGCAAGGTCTTGGCGGTTTAACCACTGTTCTCGACATCAAAATCAAAGATTACCCATGTCACGCTGCAGGCAAACCAGTAGGCATGATTCCGAACTGTGCTGCAACGCGTCATGCACACTTCACGCTTGATGGTTCAGGTGTTGCAAACATTATTGCACCGAAACTTGAAGACTATCCTGAAGTAACTTGGGATTCATCTTCTTCTAAACGTGTTGACCTAGACACGATTACTCAAGAAGAAATGAACGCTTGGAAACCAGGCGATACCCTACTTCTTAACGGTACAATCTATACAGGTCGCGACGCGGCTCACAAACGTATGGTTGACATGTTGAACAACGGTGAAGAGCTTCCTGTCGATCTTAAAGGCAAGTTCATCTACTACGTAGGTCCTGTAGATCCGGTAGGCGACGAAGTTGTAGGTCCTGCAGGTCCAACAACTGCAACACGTATGGATAAATTTACACGTCAAGTCCTTGAAGCAACTGGCATGTTTGGCATGATTGGTAAGGCAGATCGTGGCCCTGCTGCTGTTGAAGCCATCAAAGACAACAAAGCGACTTACCTCATGGCTGTGGGTGGTGCTGCTTACTTGGTATCGAAAGCCATTCGTGAAGCTGAAGTTGTAGCATTTGCTGACCTGGGTATGGAAGCAATCTACAAGTTTGTGGTGAAAGACATGCCTGTATCTGTTGCGGTTGACGTAAACGGTACTTCTGTACACGCAACTGCACCAAAAATCTGGCAAGCTAAAATTGGCAAGATTCCAGTAGTTGACGCTGCTGCAGGCTAATTTAATCTGCAATAAAAAAGCATCCTTGATGGGTGCTTTTTTATTGCGCTCTTTTCCTATAAAAGTTTAATTACCAAGTACGCGGATCCCATAACTTAAATGGCGTAGTCAATTGTACGTCTTCAGTTGGATCATATTCGATAGCTTTAATTTTCTGGGCTTTCTTGCGAAGTTTCCCCGTTTCCTGATCTTGGGCAACAAAGTTAAAACTATCCGACTTAAGCTGGGTAAATGCAATTTCATTTAAACCTACAGTTTCAGGCATCAGCATTAATGGGCCTGTAGCTGTACGGCGAGTCGTTATATTTTCTTCATCATATTTAATGAAGTAAGATCTGCCGGATTCCACGCTAAAATCCAGATATTTCGGTTTCTGGAAATGCAGTGCACCGAGCGGACGGCTGGTACTCAGACGATACGTACCTGGTGGCAGCTCAACCCAGTAATAATGATTATGCAACAGACTTGGAATACGCTCCTGATTGATAAAGATACTGGCAGCCACAATTTCCTGGCGGTTCCATTTCGAATCTGGACGATATAAGTAAACCATTGCCGCCTGTTCATGCTGCGGCTTCACTGGTGCAAAACGTTGACCCAGCTTTTGATTGACCCATCCACCAATCGTGAACATGCCTACCTTATGCTGCTCGACAAACCCTGGTTTTTTGTTCAGATCGATATTTTTCAGTGTTGATGTCAGTTGCTGTTCCTGAACAGCGTGCTTCGAATGACACCCCATCAAGGCTAAACTGCTGATGAGTACAATTGCGGCTCCACGCATGCTTATCCCTCACTGCGTCTTTATTATTTTATGTACATTTTTATAAATTTATATGAATGATCAGGCGTCCACGCCTAAGAAACGAGATTAACATTGTGATTTATTTTTGAAAATAAAAAACGTGCGAAAACAGTTCATTTTCGCACGTTTCAGACGAACAGCAGTTAAGCAGACTTGCTATTTACTACCTTTAAGTCTGCCTTGGGAGTAGCAGTCTGTTCAATAGCGGCCTGACGTTCCGGACGGAATTCCGGTTTAGTCTCGCCATTGATCACAGCCTCACTCACTACCACAGTACCAACATCGGTACGGCTTGGCAGGTCATACATGGTTTCAAGTAATGAGTTCTCAAGAATAGAACGCAAACCACGCGCACCTGTATTACGTTCTAGGGCTTTTTTCGCCACAGCGCGTAATGCAGAATCTTCAAAGACCAGGTCTACATTTTCCATATCGAACAGATGCTTATACTGACGAGTTAAGGCATTCTTCGGCTCAGTCAGGATTTGCATCAAAGCTTCTTCATCCAGCTCATCCAGCGTTGCGATCACTGGCAGACGGCCAATGAATTCTGGAATCAGACCGAATTTCACCAAGTCAGTTGCTTCAACTTGGCGGAACAGGTCAGATAGCTTCTTAGTTTCCTCTTTATTGCGTACTTCTGCAGTAAAGCCGATACCGCCCTTCTCCTGACGTTGCTGCACAATTTTCTCAAGTCCTGAGAATGCACCACCACAGATAAACAGGATATTTGAAGTATCAATCTGAATAAATTCCTGCTGCGGATGCTTACGGCCTCCTTGTGGAGGAATTGAAGCAACCGTACCTTCGATCATTTTTAATAATGCTTGCTGTACGCCTTCACCCGATACATCACGTGTAATGGATGGGTTTTCAGACTTACGGGTAATCTTGTCGATTTCATCGATATAGATAATACCCTTTTGCGCTTTCTCGACATCATAATCAGCTTTTTGCAATAGCTTTTGTACAATGTTTTCAACGTCTTCACCGACATAACCTGCTTCGGTTAAGGTCGTTGCATCTGCCATCGCAAAAGGTACATCTAAAAGACGTGCAAGGGTTTGTGCCAGTAAGGTTTTACCCGAGCCTGTTGGACCGACCAGCAAAATATTACTTTTGGCAATTTCAACGCTGTCATCAGTTTTTTTACCATTGGTCTGCACTTTTAAACGCTTGTAATGGTTATATACTGCAACAGATAACGTCTTTTTCGCTACGTCCTGACCAATTACATATTGATCTAGCGCCGCACGGATCTCATGCGGTTTCGGCAAAGGACGATTCGCCCAGTCATTGGTTTCTACCTGTTGACTGGTCTGAACCAGATCCAAGCATACGTCTACACATTCATTACAGATGTAGGCGTCTTCGCCAGCAATCAGCTTGCCGACTTCAGACTGCGTTTTACCGCAGAATGAACAATGCTTTTGTCCTTGAGTATGTTCGGACATAGTCTCTCCAATATCTCAATCTTTCAAACTTATGGACGTTTCGTTAGAACTTCGTCCACGAGACCATATTCTTTCGCTTGCTGAGCAGTCATGAAGTTATCACGGTCAGTATCACGCGCGACTTTATCAAAGTCCTGGCCACTGTGTTCTGCCATCAGACGGTTTAAACGCTCTCTGATAAACAGGATTTCACGGGCATGGATTTCAATATCAGATGCCTGACCCTTAAAACCACCCAATGGCTGGTGAATCATGACACGGGCATTTTCAAGGCAATAACGTTTGCCTTTTGCGCCCGCATTTAACAGAAATGCACCCATTGATGCAGCCTGACCCATACAATAAGTCACAACATCCGGCTTAATAAATTGCATGGTATCGTAAATTGCCATACCTGCAGTCACCGAACCACCTGGCGAGTTAATATATAGATGAATATCCTTGTCAGGATTTTCAGCTTCTAAAAACAGCATTTGCGCAACAATCAAGTTGGCCATGTTGTCTTCAACTTCACCAGTCAAGAAAATTACCCGCTCACGTAAAAGACGTGAATAAATATCAAAAGAACGCTCACCACGAGATGATTGTTCTACCACCATTGGAACTAAAGCGTTTTCAATCGCTGGAACATACATACGTTTATTTATTCCTAAATTTTTTGTGACTTAACCCATAATTACAATATGAGGGATAATGATCTAAATTGCAAAAAAATCGCCATGAATTCCATGATATTTTTTGCATTAGTTTTGTGAAAAACTGATTAGGTCATAGAAAGCTAAAGTATTAAAAAAAGGCGCTTAAAGCGCCTTTTTTGTGACCAACTAAACTTAGCCTTGTTGGCGAGCTTGCTGAGCTTTCAATAGGTCTTCATAGCTAACCTTAGTGTCAGTCACTTTAGCAGCAGCTAGGATGTGATCAACAACTTGGTCTTCAAGAACAACTGCTTCGATTTGAGCACGTTGTTGCTTGTCGTTTTTGAAGTATTCAATCACTTCAGCAGGATCTTCATAAGAAGAAGCCATGTCTTCGATGTAAGCTTCTACACGTGCTTGATCAACTTCGATTTTCGCGTCAGCAAGTACTTTACTTACCAATACACCAAGTTTCACTGATTTTTCAGCTTGCTCTTTAAACAGTTCGTCTGGAAGCATGCTTGAATCAAATGCTTTCGCGCCCTGGGCACCAAACTGTTGAGTGAACTGCTGGATCATTTGTTGACGTTGACGGTCAACTTCTTGAGCAAGCATCGCAGCTGGAATTTCAACTTCGTTTGCAGCTACAAGCGCATCAAAAGTTGCGCCTTTCACCTGGTTGCGAAGACCGTTTTTCACTTCACGTTCCATGTTTTTACGAACGTCAGCTTTAAGTTTTTCAACGCCTTCTTCTTCAGTTAAACCGAAAATTTTAAGAAATTCAGCATCAATTTCTGGAAGTTTTTGTTTTTCAACAAGTTTCACATTGATTTTGAATTGAGCTTGTTTACCAGCAAGGTTTTCAGCCTGGTAGTCTTCAGGGAAAGTAACATCGATCACTTTCTCTTCGCCCTTCTTCATACCGATGATGCCATCTTCGAAGCCAGGGATCATACGACCAGAACCTAAAACAAGTTTAAAGTCTTCTGCAGAACCGCCTTCAAATTTTTCGCCATCAACTGAACCTTCGAAATCGAAAGTTACTTGCATGTCTTTTTTCGCCATGCCTTTAGTTTCAGCCCAAGCAGCACGTTGTTTTTGAAGATTTTCGATCATCTTCTCAACGTCTTTGTCGTTTACTTCAGCTTCGTTGCGCTCAACTTCAAGGCCTTCGAACTTCACTTCAACTTCTGGGTAAACTTCAACAGTTGCTTCATAAACTAAAGCATCATCTTTCATTTCAGTTTTTTCGATGTTTGGCATACCAACAGCGTTGATTTTCTCTTGTTGGATTGCTTCAAAAACTGTATCGCGAATGATGTCGTTAACAACTTCTTGGTAAATACCAGCACCGTATTCACGACGAATAACGTTCAAAGGCACTTTACCAGGACGGAAGCCGTTGATCTTCGCAGTTTTAGCAGTGCGTTTTAAACGAGCTTCAAATTGCTCATTAATTCGGCTCGTCGGTACAGAAACATTTAAACGACGGGCAACGCCCGAAACCGCTTCAGAAGTTACTTGCATGGCTTCCTCTATATATTTGGTAATAACAGGTTATAAAAAAATGTGCCACATTATATGACATCATTTAAAGATATACAAAACATACAGCCTTGTTACAGTTTTTAGAAACGATTTCTTCACATTATTCCTATTTATACGATGAATTATTCATTTGATTAAAATATCTATATACACCTTGTTGCAAATGATAAATATTATCATTAATATTGCAAAAATTTGATACACAACTCTAATTTTATCTCCATTATTCTGGAATCTTGGTTATGCGCACTTTCAATCTTCGCCCTCTTGCAGTGGCTATCCTTGGGGTCACATCATCCTCAGTATTTGCTGAAACAACATTAACGCCTACAACAACACATCAAATGTCGACGATTGTCGTTTCTGCAGCGGGTTTTGAACAAGAACTAAAAAATGCGCCTGCTTCAATTAGCGTGGTAACCAAAGAAGATATTGAACGTAAGAATGCTACTAATATTGCTGACCTGTTGGTAGATGTCCCGGGTGTCGATGTGCGCAATGGTGTAGGCAAAACTGCGGGGTTAAATGTGAGCATCCGTGGTATGAATGCTGATGATACGCTTATCCTGATTGACGGTCGTCGCCAGACAACCTCTACCGATGTTACCCCGAATGGTTTTGGTGAAGCATCAACAGGCTTTATGCCACCCCTTTCAGCCATTGAGCGTATTGAAGTCATTCGTGGGCCTATGTCGACCCTCTACGGTTCAGATGCCATGGGTGGTGTGATTAACATCATTACCAAAAAAGTTTCAGACGAATGGAATGGGAACGTTACTGTCAGTGGTAACGTTATGGAGCATGGCGCTGAAGCAGATTCCTGGAAAACCAGTTTCTTGGTAAATGGTCCATTGGTCAATGATGTGCTTGGTCTGCAACTTCGTGGTAGTTATTATGACCGGGGTCAGTCTGAGCGTGTCGAAGGTTCAACAGGTCGAGATCCACGCCCGACCACCGCACATAATTATGATGTAGGCGGTAAACTTACATACAAAGTAGATGATCAAAATACCTTGTGGCTTGACTCATTCTACAGCCATCAAAACTATAAGAATGAAGATAGCCGTTTAGGGACTTTAGATACTGCAACAACAGCAAATGGTTATAAAGATAAATTAATTTTTGATCGTACCCAGTTTGCAATCGGGCATGATGGCGACTATAGCTTTGGTCAGTGGAATACTTATATCAGCCACTCAGAAACTGAAACCAAAGGTCGTACGATACCTTCGGCTGCATTACCTGTCGGAAATGCACAAATTGGTGCAGATCGTGTGTTAAAAAATACCGATTTAATTGCAGACAGCCATATTATTTCAACTTTGGGTGCGCATAAGCTCACCGTGGGTACGGAATACAAAGAGCAAACCAATAAAGATAATATCGCCCTGTATTCGACTGGTGTAGACGAATTCGATAAAAAATCCTGGTCAGTTTATGCTGAAGATGAATGGCGTCTTTTGGATAGTTTAAGTTTAACCTATGGCGGTCGTTTTGAAGATCACTCCGGTTTTGGCGGTCATTTTAGTCCACGTGCATATCTTGTCTGGAATACCAACGACATGCTGACTGTGAAAGGTGGTGTAAGTACAGGTTATAAAGCACCTTCCGCGAAAGCCCTCTACGATGGCGTTGTTGGCCTCAGTGGACAGGGACAAAACCTGACATTTGGTAATCCTGACTTAAAGCCTGAAACTTCAACCAACTATGAATTAGGTTTTAATTTACAGCCGACAGATGATATTAATTTTACGGCAACCGGTTTTTACAACCAGATTAAAGATGCGATTGTTTCAGAGAATCTTCCTGTATCCGCTGAATGCTTGACTGCAAGCTCATGTTCAACCAGCGTGAATGCGAATAAAGCCAAAGTTTATGGTGCAGAAGCAACTTTGCAATACAGCATTTTGCCTGAATGGGATATGAAAGCTGCCTATACCTATACCAGAAGTGAAATTACGGATGGAGAAAACGAAGGCACTTATTATAATAACCAGCCACGTAATGCCTTTAACCTCACTTCGACATGGCATCTGGTGCCTGCTGTAGACCTATGGTTACAGTACGAATATAAATCTGATCGTCAACGCTTCCTGACTACGCCAACAGCACCTGCTTCAGGTTTAGGCTCAAGCGACTATGAAGAATATAAATTATTTGGTGACAAGTTAGCGGGCTATAGCATATTCAACCTCGGTGCAAGTTATACCGTTAGCGATCAATTACGTCTGAATATGGCCGTGAACAATTTGCTAGACAAAGATTTTACCGAAGGTGCAAAATCATATGAATATTTAGACAACCGTGGTCGTCTACAAACTGCTACCGGTTATAAATATTTAGATATCGGTTCTAGTACAACAGGTACTTATATTCCAGGCCGTAACTACTGGTTATCTGTTTCATATGATTTCTAATCATATCTAGTCAATAAAAAACCTGCTGCGGCAGGTTTTTTATGTTTTGAAAATTCTTATGAAATCCCTACTTCATGTACATAAAAAATCCCCATCAAAGAGACTTTAAACACTTATTTCTCCGATATTTATTAAATTCATTAGTTTAGATATATTTTGTTATACTATTACATTTACATTTCCAAGTTTAGCCCAGCTAAACATTGCCAAAACCAATAACAAAAACAAACATTAAACAAATAAGAATAATTATTATTCGCACATCATAAATTACACGATTCAAGTATTCCATGTCATTCATCAAGTCACGTAAGAAAATCGTTTCTTCTGCAATCGCTTCTTCCCTCTCCATGATCGCAGTGAACGCTGTTGCTGAAGAAAAAGTTGTTCAACTTGAAACTATTCATCAAGAAATTGCTGCTGAAAAACAACAAAGCTTAAAAGTAGATAATTCTGCCAATAAAAAATTTGTTACACCCTTATTAGATACCCCGAAATCAGTATCTGTGATTTCTAAACAACTGATTGAGGATACTCAAGTTACTACTCTTGCTGACGCTTTACGTACTGTACCGGGTATTACCCTTGGTGCCGGTGAAGGTGGCAACCCGAATGGTGATCGTCCATTTATCCGTGGTTATAACTCTGAAAGCTCAATGTATGTAGATGGAGTTCGTAGTGCAACTTCGCAAAACCGTGAAATGTTTGCTGTAGAACAGGTTGAAGTCACCAAAGGTTCGGCTTCTGCTATGGGTGGTGCAGGGACCACTGGTGGTAGCATTAACATGATTTCTAAAGTTGCCAAAGCAGGGGATTCTTTAGAAGGTTCTGTTGCTGGAGGCACGGACAGCTACGCACGTATTACCTTAGATGGTAATAAAGATTTTGGTAATGGTGTTGCAGCACGTGTAGCTGTCATGGGGCATCAAAACGAAAAAGCAGGTCAGAAAGACGGTGCTGAATATAAACGTGCCGGTATTGCGCCAAGTATTAGTTTTGGTCTAGATACCCCTACTCGTGGGACTTTAAGCTATTACTACTTAAAATCTGATGATACACCAGATTCTGGTGTGCCTTACTGGAATTCAGCAACTCAAACTGCTGTAGGCAAACCACTCAATGCTAAACAAGGTATTTATTATGGTTGGCTGGATCGTGACTTCCAGAAACAGGAAAACCAGATTGGTACTTTAAAGTTAGAGCACGATTTAACAGATGATCTAACCATTAGTAACACGGTTGTTTATGGTCGATCTAAAAATGATTATGTCTGGACTCAGCCAGATGATTCCAAATTAAATATTGCCAATGGACAAGTGGTTCGTCGTGCAAATACCCGTATTACTGACACAGATACATTTAGCGATCAGCTTTCATTAACCGGTAAATTTAATACGGGTACACTAAAGCATAGTTTTAATGTAGGCACCGAATATTCTAAGCAAGAATCTGACAAAGGAAATTATTTACTTACAGATTTAGGGCAGGCGGCAAGCTCTACTCTTCCAGCTAACCTTAGTGGAAGCAAAGCATGTAATACATTTACCAATGCTACCTCAAATTATTGGTGTACAAGTGCTGATAACCCGAACTCAAATGATCCCTGGTTAGGTTCAACTTCTGCAAATCGTGCAATTTCTACTACAACTACTAAAAATACATCGGTGTATTTCTTAGATAACATCGAGATTAACCCTCAATGGCTGTTAGATCTTGGGGTGCGTTGGGATAAATTTGATACTGAGCAGGTCTACAACAAAGAGTCAGGCTCTGGCAGTAGTTTAATTCCAGCTGGAACAAAATTTGGTACTAATGATGATTTCTTTAATTACCAGGCAGGTCTAACATTTAAGCCAACTGAGAATGGCAGTATTTATGCAAGCTATGCAACTTCTGCTAATCCAGTGGGTGTAGACGCTGCTGATGGTTCAGAAGGACTTTCTGTACCTGGACGTAATACCACTGAAGCACAAGCTCAGGCCATGAACAACCTTAAACCTGAGGAAGTTCGCACCATGGAACTGGGCACGAAGTGGGATTTATTTAATAATAAATTAAATCTAACGGCTGCTATTTTCCGTACTGAAAAAACTAACACTCGCGCTACTGATACCGACGGTTTTACCCGTAATATTGGTGAAACACGTGTGGA
Organism: Acinetobacter sp. VT 511; assembly: GCF_001077515.1. NCBI lineage: Bacteria > Pseudomonadati > Pseudomonadota > Gammaproteobacteria > Moraxellales > Moraxellaceae > Acinetobacter > Acinetobacter sp. VT 511. The sequence continues at coordinate 54,721 of NZ_LFRE01000094.1, forward strand.
CGGTTTTGAACTTGGAGCGAACGGCAATATCACTGACAAATGGGCTGTATCTGCTGGTTATACTTATCTAGACAGTGAAATTGTTGATGATGGTGCAGGTACCAATGATGGTAACCAGGTTCAGAATGTTGCGAAAAATTCTGCGACACTTTGGACGACTTATGACCTAACCCCTGCTTTCACAGTTGGTGCGGGTGCAGTTGCCATGGATAAAGTTTACGGTAATGCCGACAATACCAGATACGTTCCAGGTTATGTTCGCTACGATGCAATGGCGCGTTATAATGTGAATCAAAATGTTGACCTGCAGTTAAATGTAAATAACTTATCTGATGAACGTTATTTCACTAAAGCTTATGCATCTCACTATGCAACTGAAGCAGAAGGCCGTAACGCAGTCCTTTCTCTAAACTTTAAATACTAAGTTTTCGCTTCTTCCCTATTTAAAGATAGCCTCATTTGTGAGGCTATCTTTATTTCTGTCCTATATATCAAGGACTACTTGAACATACTGTTTTTAACACCTGTTAGTTATCTTATTTAAGTCATGGCTTAAAACCTCAAGCAAATATAGACCTTACCTTTTTTCTATAGAAATCCTGAATCAAATTCTAAAATTTAAACAGTAATTCCATGCACAAAGTTATAACAATGACTAAATTCAATATTGTTAATGATAATTATTATCACTACAATTCGCAAAATTGTTAAAGGCCATAACAATAACTCCATAATTGCTGCTATTTGATGAACTCGAGCATATCAAGGTGGTAAGGGAAATATTATTTAATTCAGGAATTCTGCAATATGGCGCATATCAAAAGCCGGAAAAATCATTACAAAACTTCATTGGTCGCACTTGCTGCAACTCTGCCTCTCATCGCTCATGCGGATAATACCACCAATGAAGGCGTTATTCAGCTTCCAGAAATTACGGTTAAAAACAAAACTGTAAGTGAATATAAAGTAGATCAATTAAGCTCCGTTAAATCTAGCCAAGCTTTGGTAGATACGCCGCAAACTGTTTCGATTATCAACAAAAATTTATTAAAAGAACAAGGTGCGACTACCTTGGTTGAAGCTCTGCGTAATACACCAGGAATTACCTTGCAACTGGGTGAAAATGGCAATACCAGTGCTGGCGATGCTTTCCAGATGCGCGGCTTTTCAACTCAAAGCTCGACCTATCTGGATGGTATTCGTGATCTGGGCGCTGTGAATCGTGATGTATTTAATCTGGAGCAGGTGGAAGTTGTAAAAGGCCCGGCAGGTGCAGAGGGTGGACGTGGTACAGCATCCGGTTATGTGAATCTGGTCAGCAAGCTGCCTCATCTGGAAAACAGCCGTGAAGTGTCTGCAACCTATAACACGGCAGAACATACACGCCTTGCTACCGACATTAATCAGGCCATTAATGATAGCGTCGCCATTCGCCTGAATGCGATGGGACAAGATGGCGGTGTGGAAGGACGCGATTATATCGAAAATAAAGGCTGGGCTATTGCTCCTTCCATCGCCTTTGGTCTGGATAGCGATACTCGTTTATATCTTTACTCACAACACATTCGTCAGCGTAATATCCCGGATGGCGGTATTCCGACTATTGGCATGAAAGGTTTCTGGAATGCAGACCCGCTGATTGCCAATGCAGCTAAAGTGGATCGTGAAAATTATTATGGTCACGCAGATGACCATGAAGATATTAATGCTGACGTGTTTACAGCCAAAATCAAAAGTGACTGGGCTGAAAATCTGAAATTTACCAATATTACCCGTCTGGGCAATACCCAGATGCAGCGCACATTGACAGGGATTAATACGATTTCAAGAAACGACTCTACTAATCCTCAAGACTGGACAGTCAGCCGTTCGCGACAAGGGGTAGATCAGGAAAATAAAATTCTAGCTAATCAGAGTACGATCAACTGGAATGTCAAAACTGGTTCAGTAGAACATGATATGGTCGCTGGCGTAGAGCTATTAAAAGAGCGGCAATATTCTAGAACGCTGGCTACACAAATGCCGGGACAACCAAGCAACAGCACCCCACCTGCGAATCTATATCATCCTGACCGTCACCAGAATCTACCGGACCCTGTTTATACGGGTGCATATTCTGATGGCGAAACCCAGACGGCGGCAGCTTATCTTTTTGATACGCTCAAGTTTGGTGAACGCTTCCAGTTAAACGGTGGAGTCCGTATCGACTATTATGATACCAATTACGATGCATTGGGTTACTCAACCGACAGCAATACCTTGGCAGTGACTGAAACTAGAACAGATTTAAAAGCACATGATACTTTATTCAGCTGGAAGCTTGCTGGTTTATATAAGCCCACAGCCTATAGCAGTGTCTATGCCTCTTATGCCAAGTCCCTGACACCTCCAGGTAGCAACAATTTTAGCCTTTCAACTACAGGAGCAAACAGCTCGGCTGCTGATCCTCAAGAAACCCATCATTATGAAATCGGGACCAAATGGGATTTACTGGAGGGTAACCTGGCTTTAAATGCTGCGGTATACCGTACCGAAAATGAAAACCAGTTCACTCAAGACCCGATTACCCGCGAGTCTATTCAGGAAGGTAAAACTGTGGTTAAGGGAGCCGAGCTGGGTGCTGTCGGTAAAATTACCGATGCCTGGAATATTTCAGCTGGCGTAGCCCATATGAAAACCGAGCAAAAAGACCAGCTCAGTGTCAATGCCAATACAGGGGCAATAACCCAGACCAATAGCGTGCGCTGGTCACCTGAATGGACGGCTTCCCTATGGACCACTTATAACATTTCTGGTTTAAAACTGGGTCTGGGCGCGCGGTATGTGGATGAGCAAAAACGTGTGATTACCGATAGTACTGCAACAGCCAATATGCCAAGCATTCCAAGCTATGTGGTATTTGATGCCATGGCCGGATATACCTTTAATGACCGTGCTTCTTTAAACCTGAATGTCTATAACCTGACAGATAAAGAGTACATCAGCACACTGAATAACGGGGGTGGCCGTATGATCCTGGGTCAACCACGTTCAGCAGCTTTAACCTTAAATTATAAATTTTAATTCAGCCTTTATCTCTACTTACCAATATCGTGTATTCTCTTGAATGCACGATATTTTCAATTGCAGGAATGCTTTTAAAATGATGTTACATATCCCGGCAGTATTAAACAAAGTACAAGTTGCCGAACTGAGACAACAACTTGATACCTCAGAACATTGGATCAATGGACAACTCAGTGCCGGGAGTCAGGCACAGAAAATCAAAAAGAACCTGCAACTGGATTCTTCATCTGCCCTGTATGGCCAGATTAGCCCGATCATTTTACAGGCACTTAAAAACCATCATTTAATTACTTCTGCTGCACTGCCGAAACATATCTTGCCGCCCCTGTTTAACTGCTATCAGGATTCTGGTAACTATGGCAATCATGTGGATAATGCCATTCATTACTCTCCCCTGCTTGGACAGGCTATTCGCACTGATGTGTCACTGACTTTGTTTTTATCTGAAATCGATGAATATGAAGGTGGTGAGCTGGTGGTCGAAGACCAATATGGCTGCCATGAAGTCAAGCTGGATGCTGGAGATGTGATTGTCTATCCATCGACCAGTCTGCATCGGGTTGAACCGGTGACTCAAGGCAAACGTATAGCAGCTGTCACCTGGATTCAAAGTATGGTTCGGGAAGATGCCAAACGTAGCATGCTATTTGATCTGGATATGACCATTATCAAACTGCGTCAGCAAATTGGCGATACGCAAGAAGTCTTGCAGCTGACCCATCATTATCACAACCTGATTCGTCAATGGGGTGACTTATAATGTCGCAGGACCCAATCGCACCACTGACCCAGATTCCCGCCTACTTACAAACCATTGCCGACTATGAAATGGAGACAAAAAAACATCTGTCCAGTATGGTCTGGGATTATCTGCAAGGTGGTTCTATGGATGAAGTCAGTGTCCGGGATAATCTACAGCAGTTTCAGGATATTCAGTTATTACCTCGAATGTTGAAAGACCTAAGTCAAGGCAGTACTGAAATTGAAATTTTTGGACAGAAATTTCCGCATCCGATTTTCCTGGCACCGATTGGACACCAGCAACAATTTCATCCTGAGGCTGAAACAGCTTCAGCGCTTGCTGCAGAAGTCATGGGCAGCAATATCATTCTCAGCACTTTTACTAATACCGATATGCGGGCACTCAAGCAGGATAATCCTCGCAAATGGTTCCAGCTTTACTGGCAAGGTGATCGGGAAAAATCTTTGGCTTTGGTGAAAATGGCTGAAGCACACCATTATACGGCGCTGGTAATTACCGTGGATTCACCACATACCGGCATCCGTGATCGTGAACGTCGTGCTTTTTTCCATTTACCGAAAGACATGCAGCACCCGCATACACCAGCACATATTCCCCTGCCAGAATTAAAAGAAGGTGATCATCCGGTCTTTCATGGGCTGATGAAAATTGCTCCGACCTGGGAAGATATTGCCTGGATGGTAAAGCAGACCTATTTACCGGTCATTCTAAAAGGCATCGTGCATCCTCAGGATGCCCAGCTGGCGATTCAGCATGGGGTAAAAGGCCTGATCATTTCCAATCATGGCGGCCGGGTACTAGATACCTGTATTTCTCCACTGATTGCCCTACAACTGATTAAAAAGGTGGTGCCAGCAGATTTTCCTCTGCTTTATGATGGCGGTATTCGCCGTGGTTCGGATATCTTCAAGGCGATTGCCTTAGGTGCTTCTGCGGTGCTGATTGGCCGTCCTTATATTTATGGACTGGCGACTGCCGGAGCTTTAGGCGTAGCACATGTGATTAAAATCCTCAAAGAAGAATTTGAAATCACCATGGCGCTAATGGGAACAGCCACAGTAGCTGAAATTCAGCCGGGCTGTGTGTTGAATAGAATTGAATGATGATATTTATTTGAAAATAAAGATGAAGTTTCAAGAAGTCGGAAGTGCTATGTTCTACTTCTTGAACTATTATTTAAGACCATCCTAAATATTTTATATCTCGATAATTATTATCAATTAAAACTAAACTAGACCTATATTTTATCAATTTATAACAAAAACATAGAGTTAATCCTCCACCCTCTAACCCTTTCATCTATTTTTAAAATTGATTAAATTTTATTCATCGCCAATATCAATTCAGAAAGGATAGCAACGATAACAATAATAATTATTATTTGCGAATCCAAACTTAAAAATAAAAAAGAACTATGATGAGCCAGATAAAATCTCGTAAAAAAATCGTTTCTTCAGCAATCATTTCTTCCCTTTCTCTTGCATCCGCACATGCAATTGCCCAAGAAAACGTGGTGCAGCTTGAAACCATCCGTCAGGAAGTGCAAATGGAAGCTGTGCCAAGTTTAAAAATCGATCAGTCGGCAAATAGCAAATTTGTTGCCCCTCTCCTGGATACCCCGAAATCTGTGGTTGTGATCCCTCAGCAACTGATTGAAGATACCCAGGTTACGACCTTGGCAGATGCTTTGCGTACTGTGCCGGGGATTACCCTAGGCGCGGGAGAAGGTGGTAATCCAAATGGGGACCGGCCTTTTATTCGGGGTTATAACTCGGAAAGTTCGATGTATGTGGATGGTGTACGGAATTCGACTTCACAAAACCGGGAAATGTTTGCCGTTGAGCAGGTTGAAGTCACCAAAGGTTCTGCCTCTGCCATGGGCGGCGCTGGCACCACTGGCGGCAGTATTAATCTGATTTCAAAAGTGGCGAAACAGGGAGATGCACTGGAAGGCACGATCACAGGTGGCACAGACATGTATGCACGTATCACTTTAGATGCTAACAAGGACTTTGATAATGGTATGGCGGCTCGTATAGCTGTCATGGGCCATCAAAATGAAAAAGCGGGACAGCATGACGGTACAGAATACCAACGTGCGGGTATTGCACCTAGCTTCAGTTTTGGTCTGGATAGTGCAACACGTGGCACTTTGAGTTATTACTATCTAAAAACAGATGATATTCCAGACTCAGGCATTCCCTATAATAATCCGTTTGGGGCACCTACTGGAAATAACCCTGATAACCGGCCATTAAATGGCAATGGTAAACCGATCAACGTTAAACAAGGGCAGTATTATGGCTGGAAAGATCGTGATTTCCAGAAACAGGAAAACCAGATTGGCACCCTCAAGCTGGAACATGATCTAAATGACAATTTAACCCTCAGCAATACGGCGGTATTTAACCGTTCTAAAAATGACTACCTCTGGACCAATCCTGATGATTCACGCGGAAACTTCATTTTAAATGGTAATGTCTGGGCTCGGGCCAATTCACGTATCGCAGATACCGATACCTTTACTGATTTGCTGGCTTTAACCGGTAAATTCAACACCGGTATCATCCAGCATAGCTTTAATCTGGGTGCAGAATATTCGGATCAGGATACTGAGCGTACCCAATATATTATTAACGGTCTGAATGCGACTGGCAGTTCCTATGCAGCCTGTGGTACTCCTGCCAATGTGGCCTTAGGCTGGTGTACCTCTGTAGACAATCCAAATCGGAGTACCTGGACGGGAACGATTAGTACGGATGGTGCAGACAGTTATCATATTGAGACCAAATCCAAATCGATCTACTTCCTGGACAGCATCGAACTGCATCCGCAATGGATTGTGGATCTGGGTGTGCGCTGGGATGACTATAAGACCCAGCAAATCTTGACCTATGGACGATTCAATAATGCGGTGACAGGCGCTAACAATACGCCAATTACAGCCGTTCCAGGTGATCAGCTCACCCTTGAAAATGAAGATGACTTTATTAACTATCAGGCCGGTCTGGTCTTTAAGCCAAGAGAAAATGGCAGTATTTATATCAGCTATGCCACTTCCTCAAATCCGGTTGGCATCGATGGCGGTGATGGTTCCGAAAGTATTACTGTAGCTATTGAAAATTTAAAACCGGAAAAAGTCCGTACTATGGAACTGGGGACTAAATGGGACATTCTGGAAGACAAACTCAATTTGACCGCCGCCATTTTCCGTACTGAAAAAACCAATACCCGTTCAACCGATGCTGATGGTACTACCCGTAATATCGGAGAGACTCGTGTTGATGGAATTGAGCTAGGTATCAACGGAAATGTCACTGACAAATGGGCAATTTCTGCAGGCTACACTTATCTGGACAGTGAAATCGTTGATGATGGTACTGCTACTAATGATGGCAATCAGGTGCAGAACGTACCGGAAAACAGTGCAACCTTGTGGACAACCTATCAGGTCATGCCCCAACTGACACTGGGTGCCGGTGCGGTGGCAATGGACAAAGTATATGGCAATGCTACCAATACCAAATTTGTTCCAGGTTATGTCCGTTACGATGCCATGGCGCGTTATCAGGTCAATTCAAATGTAGATCTACAGCTAAATGTGAATAACCTGTCCGACACACGTTATTTTACCAAAGCCTATTCTTCCCACTATGCAACTGAAGCCGAAGGTCTCAGTGCTGTATTAGGCCTACATTTTAAATACTGAGCTAGCCAATTATCATCAGATTCAGGGATAGTCTGAATTCATCAGGCTGTTCCTTATTTTTTCACCAGAATAATCTCATTTATAGATTGTTCAAAACTTCTCAACAAAGTTATCATATAAAGAAATATTTTAGCCCTATTGCTTAATCACAGAAAAAATACAACAAATTTAAAATAGATCAAAGAAATATTTTCCCAATTAATAACTTTATAAGAAAATCTTTTTTAAGATACGACTAAAATCCATAGAAAAAGCAAAAACTTTTCACGTTTTCTGGTCTAAAATTAATCTTATAGGTTCACCATGCAGGTGTCTGGTCGATCCTGATGATCAAGACTTTAAAAAATACAGGATTGATCTTATTTATCCACACCTGCCTGTAAACGAATATATAGACAAAATCTATACTGTAGACTGAGCAACTGCTGCACCAAGCGAGTCTGCCAGGCTACCTAAGGAGCTCTCTCATGATGTTGGCTGATCCAAGTAAAAAATACCGTCGCATGTATCAACGTGTGGACTTACCAGACCGTCAATGGCCGAACAATGAAATCACTAAAGCGCCAATCTGGATGAGTACTGACCTGCGTGATGGTAACCAGGCGATCTTTGAGCCAATGAACATCGAGCAGAAGTTCAAAATGTTCCAGATGTTGGTGAAAATCGGTTTCAAACATATTGAAATTGGCTTCCCGTCTGCATCTCAAATTGATTTCGACTTCACCCGTAAATTGATTGAAGAAGGTCATATTCCGGATGACGTTTATATTGAAGTATTGGTTCAGGCACGTGATCATTTGATTGCACGTACCTTCGAATCTTTACAAGGTGTAAAACGCGCAATTGTGCATATCTATAACTCGAACTCACCGACCTTCCGTCAAAAAGTGTTAAATGTGGATGTTGAAGGTGCGAAACAGTTAGCGATCAATGCAGCGCAAAAAGTAAAAGAATATGCAGCGAAACAGCCTGAAACTGAATTTATCTTCCAGTACAGCCCTGAATGTTTCTCTGCAACTGAATTAGAAGTCGCGAAAGATGTCTGTGATGCAGTGACTGAAATCTGGGAAGCATCTCCGACCAACAAAGTCATCTTGAACTTGCCGGCCACTGTCGAAGTCTCTACACCAAACGTGTATGCCGACCAGGTGGAATGGATGCACCGCAACATTGAGCGTCGCGACGGCGTGATCATTTCAGTTCACTGTCATAATGACCGTGGCTGTGGCATTGCAGCGTCTGAATTGGCGATTATGGCGGGTGCTGACCGTGTCGAAGGTTGTGTATTCGGCAATGGTGAACGTACCGGTAATGTGGACGTAGCGGCAATTGCCTTAAACATGTATACCCAAGGTGTTGCACCAGAATTAGATTTCTCGAACATTAACGAAATCATCGCGACTGTTGAAGAATGTACCGGTTTGCCTGTACATCCACGTCATCCATATGCGGGCGATTTGGTGTTTACAGCGTTCTCAGGTTCACATCAGGATGCGATCAAAAAAGGCTTCGAATTCCAGAAAAACCAAGAAATCTGGGATATGCCGTACTTGCCAATCGACCCAAAAGACTTGGGTCGTGACTATGACGCCGTGATTCGCGTGAATTCACAGTCAGGTAAAGGTGGTATCGCGTACTTGTTAGAATCGAACTATAACGTGACTTTACCACGTCGTTTACAGATCGAATTCTCGCAAATCGTGCAGCAAAAAACCGATGAAGATGGTACTGAGATTTCAGCACAAGCGATCTGGACCTTATTCAAAGATACCTATGTTGATGCCAAAGATGCACACTACGCTGCCAAGAACTATAAATTGTCAGATGAAAATGGCAACCAGGTGATTGAGCTAGATGTTGAAGTCAATGGTGAAACTCAGCGCTTACGTGGTGAAGGTAACGGTCCAATCTCTGCGATTTTGGATGCATTACAATTGCCAATTGACGTGTTGAACTATGAAGAACGTAGCATCAGTTCTGGTGCACATGCCAAAGCCTTGGCATTGGTTGAACTGCAAGTGAAAGGTACCGGTAAATCCGCCTTTGGTGCTGGTGTCCACGACAACATTGTGACCTCTTCAATTGAAGCGATTATCGCATGTACCAACCGCCTGATTGACCAGGGTGTGTTAAGCACTGAACAGGTGATTGCTGCTGCCGTCTAGACACGGTATTAGAATTAGCGATAATTCATAGCACTAAAAAGACTTTAGAAGGATACCTGCAAATGGTATCCTTTTATTTATTCATACTAAAGATTTAAGGCGAATCATTCCCGTGTCTTTTCCAGCTGACTCAGTGGGCCTTGTTGTCCCACAAAAGTTCCAATTCGAACAGCCGTTAGAGCTTGAATGCGGTCGCATCCTCCCCCGTTTTGAACTGATGGTTGAAACTTATGGCGAACTCAATTCCGATAAGTCCAATGCCATTCTGATTTGTCATGCCCTTTCCGGTCATCATCATGCTGCTGGCTATCATCATGAAGATGATAAAAAACCAGGCTGGTGGGATGCCTGTATTGGTCCAAACAAGGCAATTGATACCAATAAATTTTTTGTGGTTGCCCTGAATAATATTGGTGGCTGTAATGGTTCAACAGGTCCAACTTCTCCGAACCCTGAAAATGACAATCGCCCTTATGGTCCTGATTTTCCTCTAGTGACTGTACGTGACTGGGTGAAAACCCAAGCCATGCTGTCTGACCGTCTCGGCATTGATGTGTGGTATTCCGTCATCGGTGGTTCATTAGGTGGTATGCAGGCATTACAATGGTCGGTAGATTATCCAGATCGTCTGCAAAAATGTGTGATTATTGCCAGCGCACCTAAATTATCTGCACAGAACATTGCCTTTAATGAAGTCGCACGTCAGTCAATTCTGTCAGATCCGGATTTCCATAATGGCCGTTATCTGGAACACGATAGTTATCCAAAACGTGGGCTGATTCTGGCACGTATGGTCGGTCATATCACCTACCTGTCTGAAGAAGCCATGAAGCAGAAATTTGGTCGTGATTTAAAATCCGGTAAATTTATGTATGGTTTCGATGTGGAGTTCCAGGTCGAAAGCTATTTGCGCTATCAAGGTGAACAATTTAGCCGGAACTTTGATGCCAATACTTACCTGATTATGACCAAGGCGCTGGATTACTTTGATCCTTCACGTGAATATCAACAGTCATTGGTAAAGGCAATGGCCCAAACCAAATGTAAATTCCTGGTGGTCTCTTTTACAACTGACTGGCGGTTCTCGCCTTCACGTTCTGTTGAAATCGTAGACGCCTTAATTACCAATCATAAGCCTGTCAGCTATCTGGATATTGATGCTGAGCAAGGCCATGACTCCTTCTTGTTCCCGATTCCACTGTATGTGAAGTCATTGCGTGCCTTCCTGGGTGGTGAAGAACTGTTAAAATCAACCCCGAAGGAGGCTGTGTAATGCGTATTGATCAACAACTAGCAGAACGTTGGATTAAACCGGGTTCACGCGTCCTAGACCTGGGCTGTGGCGACGGTGAATTACTGGCTCATATGAGCAAAAAGCACAATATTCGTGCATACGGATTAGAAATTGATCAGGAAAAGATTGCAATTGCAGTCAGTCGTGGGTTAAATATCATCCAGCAAGACTTAAATCTGGGATTAAGTCGTTTTGCAGACCAGTCTTTTGACTATGTTGTCATGGCACAGGCTTTGCAAGCTGTAGATGCACCAGACGTTTTATTGCGTGATATGGTGCGAGTGGGTAAACAGGCGATTATTACTTTCCCGAACTTTGCGCACTGGAAGACTCGTTCTTTCCTGGCACTAAAAGGGAAAATGCCTGTTTCGGAAGCTTTACCCTATATGTGGTATAACACACCGAACATCCACTTATGTACTTTCCGTGACTTTGAAGCACTTTGCGCGGAAAATAACATCAAAATTATTAACCGACTCGCTGTGAATGGGAATCAACAAGGCAGCATGCTCAGCAAGCACCTCCCTAATCTGTTTGGTGAAGTCGCAATTTATCGAGTGAGCGCTCTATGAAAAAATTATTACTAAGTACGACGCTACTGGCTGGACTTTTTAGCTTTCAGGCCCATGCAGACTATGTTGCTCCAACACCTTCTGTCGCAAGTCAGGCCGCACAATATTCCATCATGGACATTAATAGCCTGATTAAGGCAGCGAAGGCAGGACAGCCAGGTGCACAATTCTATTTAGCAACCAAATACCAGTATGGCAAAGACATTCAGAAAGATGAACGTCAGGCTTTTGCCTGGTATAAAGCAGCAGCCGATCAAGGTCTGGCAGTTGCTCAATTGAATGTAGGCCGTATGCTGGCAGATGGTATTGGCACCAAGAAAGATGAAACGCTGGCTCGCCAGTACTTTGAAAAAGCAGCCAGCCGTGGTGATAATCGTGCCAGCTTTAACCTGGCGATGATGGAAGAGAAAAAGAAAAACTATATGGGTGCTTACCAGTGGTATGAACTCTCTACCCGTGACGGCATGCTGGACAATAAAGTGATTACTTTATCTGAAGGCAAGAAAACTGCATTGGCAGCCAACTTGACCCAGGAACAGATCCGTCAGGCACGTGATCGTGCTGACAGATGGATTCAGGCACAATAAGCTGAATGGTATAAATAGCACCTTCGGGTGCTTTTTTATTGCCGCAAATTCTTCATCCATTGCTAAAATAGTGCCCATTCTTTATCTAATAATGAGTTTTAACATGGCTGCAACTGACTGGTTATCCCAAGGCACACTGGTACTGGCAAGTAATAATAAAGGCAAGATTGCAGAATTTGAAAAGATGTTTGCAGAACTCAAACTTCCAGTTGAAGTTATTCCTCAAGGTAAGCTGCATATTGAAGACGCAATTGAAGATGGTTTGAGCTTTGTTGAAAATGCCATTATCAAGGCGCGTCATGCCTCACGTATTTCTGACAAACCTGCGATTGCTGATGATTCAGGGATTTGTGTACCAGTTCTGGGCGGTGCACCTGGGATTTACTCTGCACGTTATGCGGGTGAACATGGTGATGATGCAGCGAACAATGAAAAACTACTGGCTGACCTGAAACCACTGCGTAACGACGGTGAACCGATTGAAGGCATGTTTGTGTGTGTACTGGCCTTAGTTCAACATGCCGAAGACCCATTACCACAAATCTTCCAGGGCATCTGGAAAGGTGAGATCTTGGAAGCAGCCCGTGGTGAAAATGGCTTTGGCTATGATCCGCTGTTCTGGTTACCTGAACTGGGTATTGCGAGTGCGGAAATGAGCAAGGAAGAAAAAAATAGAATTAGTCACCGTGGTCAGGCAATGCAGCTATTTAAAGCGAGTCTGGAAAAGTAAGTTTCATCTCTCATGGCTCCCTCTCCCGTTGGGAGAGGGCTGGGGTAAGGGATTTAAAATGCATCTTATTCTCTCTCGGGGAAAAGGACTTTTCTGATATTTTTATAAACCCGGCACCAACGCATGCACCACCACTCCATATACGCCGATCAAGATCGCACTGGCAATCGTTCCTGAAGCAATATATTTCGCTGAATAACCCGTACCTTGATAATGGGTTTCCAGTGCCACAATATTAGCTGCGGGTGGAAGCAGGAAGTACATCATCATCACGGCATATGTCAGGGCTTGATGTGGAATCGGTAACAAGAAATAAGCCCCTGCTGCCAGACCTAGAGCCAGCACAAAACGACCGCTGATCAAGATCAAGCTGCGTTTTAAATCACTCAGTTGAATCCTGACTTTACTCAGCCACATCCCCAGAATACACATACCGGCAAAAGTCACCAGAAACTTGTTCGCGGCATAGCCCCATTGAATCATTGGATGTGCTTCATAGGCACTAAAATCCCAGAAAGACAGAATCGCTGCAATAGAAAGCGCAATCACTGGCGGGGATTTCAGCATATTTTTAATAATGAATTGGGGAGCCTGTTTTTCAGCACTGACTGCCACTACTGCACTGACATTGCCAAATAAGGAACCACCAATATAAAGAGCAACAATAGTATTTAAGGCATCCGGACCAAATACAGCTAAGGCAAAAGGAAAGCCAAGCCAGACCCCATTTAAATAACTAAAACATAATGCCCGCAATTTATCTTTGGAGAAAAGAAAGAACAGGCCAAACAGAAACAGTGAGCTAAAGATACTAAAACCGATCAGCCACAGACTGCCCGACTTATAAAACACCATGTTGTAAATGACAATCAAGGGAATCAAAAGACGTGCCAGCAAGGCCGCCATGAATGGACGGATCGACTTTAAATAATGAACGCCCCAGAATCCAATCAGAAATGAAATAAGCGGAAGGAGCAATGCCATAGGAAAGCTGAAAATGCGTAGATAGATGGGCTTTATCCTATCATACCTATCTGTTTTCAGAGTTCACTGTTTAAACTGATCTTTTTATAAATATCATCACCAATACTGTTATTTATGAAGTGATCGGAATGACTTGCACAACGACCTGCCCTGCGGTTTCACCCTGCTGGGATTTTTCCAGCCACTGCCATTCATCGGTTTTCATTCGCAGGAAATTAGAACAGCGCGTGCCATACACTGGACTTTGAATAAAGGTCGAAGATAACAGCTGTTCCATTTCATGCGAGATCCCGGTCTTCGGCAATAATTCGGGAATGATCTTGCGTTCATCTTCCAGAATATCCCAGACGGCATAATAAAGATCCGACTCAGGTATATCGGGATGCTGCATCATGGGCAGGAATTCCTGGGTAAAACGCTTGCGTAAGTGACGGGTCTTTTCCCAATGTTCAGTCAGCAAACCATTGGATACCACATATACACCATGTACCAACACTTGCGGTGCTTCACCACGGTTGCTCATATAGACCGCCTGCTCTCGATCACCGACAAATAGGTTAAAGCCTGCATAGTCACATTGCTTTTTTTCCAGTTCTTGGGCAAACCGAATTGGTGTTAATTCAGATTCCAGAAAATCCTGAAGAATATGACCGCGTGAAGTCGGATAAGACTTTTGGTCCTGCCCATCTCTAAAATTGGTAATGACTGCCCAACGGCCCGCAGCAGTCACTCCCATCCAGGTACCACCAGACTGCAAATCCTGACCTGCAATAATTGGGCTATTTTGCCAGGCATGCAGGGCGGCTGTCGGACGCTGATAAAACTCATCCCGGTTTGAAATCAGACAAAGTGGCGTGTCATCCAGTACACGCCAGGCCAAGGCAACGATACACATAATTGATGCTCTAGATCTTTACACATTGAATGTACAACATTTTTCCCAAGTTTAGGCTAAAATCAGGACAAAACAGAAAGACAAAGGAAGATGCATGCTCAACTATCCCAATATTGATCCTGTAGCGATTTCGCTCGGGCCATTGCAGGTCCACTGGTATGGACTGATGTACCTGATGGCATTTTTATTTGCTTGGGGGCTGGCGACGTATCGCGCTAAACAACGCGGCTGGACATCAGATATGGTCTCGGATTTAATCTTCTTCGGGGCGCTTGGGGTGATTATCGGTGGCCGTGTTGGTTATGTATTTTTCTACGGTTTTTCCCAGTTTCTGGCAGACCCATTGTGGCTGTTCCAGATCTGGACAGGTGGCATGAGCTTCCATGGCGGTTTCCTAGGTGTAATCCTGGCGATGCTACTCTGGTGTAAAAAATACAACATGACCTGGTTCCAGACTCTGGACTTTATCGCGCCGTGTGTACCGACCGGTCTGATGTTTGGCCGTATTGGTAATTTCATCGGCGGGGAACTGTATGGTCGTCAGGTGACTGACCCAAACTTTGCTTTTGGCATGATTTTCCCAACCGATCCACTCCAACTGGTTCGTCATCCATCACAACTGTATCAGGCACTTTGTGAAGGTCTGATTCTGTTTATTGTACTATGGTGGTTCAGCTCTAAACCTCGCCCACGTATGGCAGTTTCTGCGCTCTTCCTGATTGGTTACGGTCTGGCACGTTTCATCGTCGAATTTTTCCGTGAACCGGACAATGGTCAATTGTTTATTGGCTGGATGAGTAAGGGGCAATTCCTCAGCCTGCCAATGATTCTGATTGGCCTATGGATGATGTGGTATGCCTACCAGAAAAAAATTTATGACTGGGGTCCACAGAAAAACGTATAAAACATCCTGAACATATTGCGAGGCATCTGCCTCGCTTTTTTATATCTGAAATATGCTAAAGTGCAGATCAACTCTTTTGGATCTTCACGGTTGCCATGCTTGAATACTGGTTTAATCCGCAAATTTCTGTCATTAAAAAATTACTGATTTTTATCGTGATTGCCGTACTGACAGCAGTGCTGTACTGGATAGAACCTTTACCGCTGGATGCGATTCTGATGTTCGCCGGTACTGGAATTATTTTCCTGATCTGCCGTTATTGCAAAATTCATTTTGCTGCAAAGAATCCGACAGGCTTGTTCTATCGCATACTGACCTGGATTCCAATTGCCCTATTATTGGCATTAGTCTTCATGAATATGAAAGATGGCGAGATCCTGGTTGCAGGTGCGCAGGGCATTGGCTTTATGGCAATTTCTATCTGCCTGTTTTCGCCACTGTCTTTAATGCATAAAAACACGGACACTCCACCGCCTCATGCTTAATTACTGGTATTCCGAACGCTGCTCACGCCAGATCAGGCTGATCGTCTGTATCGCCACCTGTGCAGTGATTTATTACGCTTCTACCTTTGCAAAACTAAATGCAATATTTGTCGGCATCAGTCTGGCAATTGGGATGCTGAGTCATGGCTTACGTACAGTCGCCTTGAAACTGCCTGAGCAGAATCCCTATCGGGAAGGTTTTACACGACTGTTTTTCTGTATTCCGCTGATTGCCCTGATCACCCTGTTTGGTTATCTGCCTGAACAGCACAAGATAGCTTTAGGCATTCAATGCATTGGCTTCAGCGCGCTTGGATTATTTATCCTGTCTATTTACGGGAATCGTGCGAAACGCTTCGAAGATTGAGCCATTTCGCAAATGCTACTTTCAGCTTCTAGCTTAAAGGTGAGAATCCAGGCGGTAATAAGTGTATTTCACATCAGAATTACGATAAACCGCATAACCTGACTGTCTGAAATCCGATACCCATGCAGAACCTGAGTATGCTGCAATATGCCCGTACTTATGCTTGGAAGTCCGGTCAATGATATAGATATCACCCTTTTTCGGACGGTCAAATGACAGGTTGATTTTGCGGTAGCCCAATTTCTGTAAGGTACTGCCCCAGTCAGCTGCTGCTACAGGATGATTCACAATTTTTGCACCTGAAGATTGCAAGCCGATACGAATACTGCGCGCACATTTCTGTGTACTGGTACTACGGGTAATGCCTTGCAGATAACTGGTGAATTTTTCAATATTAAAACGCTGGCCATTCATCGCACTAAAAGTCTTGCGTGATTCAGAACTTGTGTTACGAGCTGATTCAGAGCTGTTACGCTGAGGCTGACGTTTAGAATTTTGTCCCGACTGGGAACGAATTATGACGTTCGCTTGAACAGGAGCATGAACTTCACTCATATTCACTTGATGATCATAAATCATATTAAACCAAGTACTCCTCGCCCTTAAGCAGGCGTTCATATCTTTTGAAAGGCCCAAATACTAGCCCCATTAATGTTATTTTTCACGTTCAAAATGTAAATAAATTTATCAATATTTAACTGATTAAATGTAAGCTACTATTCCGCATAGAATTATTTAACTCTATTAAGTTACAAAAATTTTTATTATTAATTTTTATTGAATAATGAATTAATTAATCGATATACTTTTAAGCAATAAATTATAAAAATGACTAGATTCCGACCTACTTAACATTTCTTATATATGCTCTACCCCTTCTCATCTCATTGAAAACAAACACAACATTTCACTGCATGATTACATCTTTTCTTTAGCAGCTTCATGTTTAGACTGATTGAGCGCAAAAAATGAACTGAAATAAAGCGGAGAAAATAATGAATCATGATATCCCTACCGTTTCAAATTTTGATCTCACCAAATATTTAGGCACCTGGTATGAAATTGCCCGTCTCCCAATGAAACATCAACCTGAAGACAGCACTGATATTTCAGCTGTTTATAGCCTGAATGAAAATGGTAGCGTACGTGTTCAGAATCGTTGTCTGGATGGTGATGGTAAGCTGGATGAATCCATTGGTGAAGCAACAATTGTAGATGCGGCCAATGCCAAACTTGAGGTCAGTTTCCTGCCAGAAGGTTTACGCTGGGTGCCATTTACCAAGGGAGATTACTGGGTATTAAAGCTGGATGCTAGTTATCAAACGGCTTTGGTCGGTGAGCCAAGCATGAAGTATTTGTGGCTGTTGCATCGCACCCCAACCATTGATGAAGCGACTAAGCAGGAATATCTGGCTTATGCACAATCGCTCGGTTATGACTTGTCTGATCTGATTGATACAGTACATACCGGCAAGCCAACAGCTTAAAGCAGACGATAAAGAGGCATCCATTATGGATGCCTTTTTTATTGCATTTTCTCCCTCCTCCAGTCACCTTCCCGGCGATGTGGAACTGCGAAAAAAAATGTTATGATGAGCGCAATTTTAAATTGCTCAGTTCAAATAAAAGCAATTTTTCAACGGATTTTAAGAGAGACTTATGCGCCAATACCTTGACCTTTTACAACATATCCTCGACAACGGCGGCGATAAAGGCGACCGTACCGGTACTGGTACACGTTCGGTATTTGGTCATCAGATGCGCTTTGATCTTTCCAAGGGTTTCCCTCTACTAACTACCAAAAAAGTACACTTTCGCTCTATCGTAATTGAACTGCTTTGGTTCCTCAAAGGCGATACCAACGTTCAATATTTGAAAGATAATAAAGTCAGTATTTGGGATGAGTGGTCAACTGCGGAACAGACTGCACGTTTTGGCCGCCCAGAAGGTGAGCTTGGTCCTGTATACGGTCATCAGTGGCGTAACTTTGGTGCCACAAAAAATGAAGATGGCAGCTATAAAAATGATGGTTTTGATCAAATCAAATGGTTGGTGAATGAGATCAAAACTAATCCAAACTCACGTCGCCTGATTGTGTCTGGCTGGAACCCGAACGAAGCAGGTCAAGTGGCACTGCCACCTTGTCATACCCTGTTCCAGTTCTTTGTACATAATGGCAAATTATCTTGCCAGCTGTATCAGCGTAGCGCTGACGTGTTCCTAGGTGTCCCTTTCAATATTGCCAGCTACGCTCTGCTCACCCATATGATCGCACAAGTCTGTGATCTTGAGGTCGGTGATTTTGTCTGGACAGGTGGTGATACGCACCTGTATGCCAACCACTTTGAACAGGCCAAACTTCAGCTGAGTCGTGAGCCTTTAGGTCTATGTCAGTTAAAACTGAATCCTGAAATTAAAGATCTGTTCGATTTCAAATTTGAAGATATTGAAATTGTCGGTTATGAATCCCATCCGGGAATTAAAGCGCCTGTCGCGGTTTAATTTTTCCTAAACCCAAGAAAATCGAAATCCCACTTTGCTTAAAGTGGGATTTTGCATTTTAATAGGAACAATTTTTACTTGTTTTTGAGTGTGGGTATGGCATTTCAGGATTTAGAAGTCGTTCATGTCGTTGCAATGGATCAGCAGCGCTGTATTGGTAAGGACAATGACCTGCCTTGGCATATCTCAGCAGATCTCAAACATTTTAAGGAGATCACCCAGGGCGGTGTAATTGTAATGGGACGTAAGACCCTTGAATCCATGGGACGTGCCTTGCCTAAACGTGTCAACTGGGTCATTACCCGTGATACAGACTGGTCTTTTGAAGGTACTAAAGTCGCGCACACGATTGAAGATGCCTTGAATCAAGCTGTTGCAGATGTAAAAGCGTCAGAAAAACCGGAGTCTATTTATATTATTGGGGGTGGTGAAATCTTCAAACAGACAATGAGTATTGCTGACCGTCTGGAACTGACCCATGTCGAACTGGATGTACAAGGTCATGCCTTCTACCCAGAAATTCCTGCTGAATTCAAAAAAGTTTTTTCCGAACAACATATCGACGACAAAACCGGGATTGCTTTTGAGTTTGCAACTTATAGAAAATGAAGAATAATTTTTAATTAAAGATTCAATTATGCATACACAGGGAAATCCTGCACCTCACTGGCTATTCTGGTTACTGAATGCAGTGTTTACCCTGTTTGTCATCACATCAAGTCTATGGCTGTGCCTTGCGATTTGGGTACAGCAACCCTTAGGCATGATTGGCAGCTCTGTGCTGATTGGTCTTTGGATTGTTTTAGCCTGTGCAGTTCTCGGCATTTATTTTAGCCGTCATCTGATTTCACGTGGTGTAGATACCCTTCTTTATATTCTGGCTTTTCTGTTTAGCCTGTTCTGGTATTTCAGTCTGGACGCTCGTCAGGACCGGGAGTGGAATCCTGAAGTTGCCCGTATTCTCAGTTATGAACAACAAGGCGATCAAGTCACCTTACATAATGTGCGTAATTTTGTCTGGCTGCCAAATGGGAAATATATTGAGCGCTGGGAAAGTCGCAGCATCAATTTAAATCAGATCACCGGGGTCAATGTCATCACCTCTTACTGGATGGGACCGCATATTGCCCATACCTTGGTGAGTTTTGACTTTGCTGACCAGAAGCCACTGACCTTTTCGATAGAAATCCGTAAAGAAAAAAATGAAGATTTCTCTGCTATCGGCGGCTTCTTCCGCAAGTTTGAGCTGAGTCTGGTAGCAGCTGATGAACGGGATATTATCTACACCCGTAGCAACACCCGCGGTGAGCAGGTATATTTTTTTCCGGTTAATATGCCACAAGCACAAGCCAAGGCGCTTTTCAAAGAATATCTCAACAAGGTGGATGATCTGGCTCAACAGCCGAAGTGGTATAACACTCTAACCAGTAATTGCACTACCTTGGTGTTTGATATGGTTCAGGCTGTTTCCCAGAAACCATTACCAACAGATTATCGCCTGCTGGCGTCGGGTTATTTGCCGAATTATATGTATGACCTGCAAGCGCTAAATCAGGATTGGGACCTAAGCACCTGGTATGCTCGAGCGCATGTAAACCCACGTGTCAAAGAATTTGCTCAGGTCAGTAGTGAACAATATTCCGCTCTACTGCGGCAAGGGTTACCTGCGCCAAAAGCAGAATAGAACCTATCTTCCGGGGAGCCCAAAGATACAAATTGTATTGGTATCATTCTATTTTTTCTGTTTATATACAGTGATGTATCAAAGAAAAAGAGTAAGCCCAATGTTAAAAAAAGTGACCACAATTGCAATGTTCGTTTCAGCGCTGGTCATAACAGGCTGTCAAACCACACCAGACCAGACCTCTTCCCAAGCGGTTGAAAATCTACAGCAACTTCAGAACCGCACCTGGATTGTCACTCACATTGGCAGTACAGAAATCACCACTGCACCTACCACACGTAATATCCCAAGCCTGCAATTTGATGCTGCCACTCAGCGTGTTAGCGGTGCCGATGGCTGTAACCGCATTATGGGCAGCTATACTGCAGGCAAAGACACTTTGAATCTTAGCCAGATGGCGGGTACAAAAATGGCTTGTCTGAATAATGACAATCTGGATCAAAAATTTAATGAAGCCTTGGCTAAAGTGACCCACTATCAGGTTTTTGGTAAAACCCTGAAGCTGCTCGATAGTTATGGTAACCCAGTCATCCAGCTGGCAAGCCCGGTACAACTGCGCTAAAGCTTAAATAAAAAGCCTGTTTTTACAGGCTTTTTTCTATTTGATATTTACAGCGTAGAATAGAGACAGAAACTCGGAATTAAGGACAAGATTATGCAACAGGCGCTATTTGGTGGTGGATGCTTTTGGTGTACCGAAGCGGTATTCCTGCAGATTCGTGGTGTCAGCAAAGTCGTTAGTGGCTATGCCGGTGGACATACCACTCATCCAACCTATGAAGAGATTTGTAATGGTGATACCAACCATGCAGAAGTGATTCTGATTGATTTCGATGAAAGTCAGATCAGCTTTAAGCAATTGCTGGATGTATTCTTTGCCACTCATGATCCAACAACGCTCAACCGCCAAGGCAATGATGTCGGTACACAGTATCGTTCTGTCATTTACTATCTGAACGAAGAACAGCAACGGCAGTCACAAGAAACTATTGATGCACTGAAGGCTGAAGGTTTAAATGTAGTCACTGAACTCACTCCTGCTCCGACCTTCTATCCAGCTGAAGATTATCATCAGAACTTTTTTGCCAAAAACCCAAGTCAGGGTTATTGCAACTTTGCCATTCCCCCAAAGCTCAACAAGCTACGTGCCAAATTTGTAGAACTGTTGAAGTAAAGCAATATTGTCATAAAAAAAGCGACCATTTCAGGTCGCTCTTTTTGATCTTGGAAAAATCAGTTATCGGTTGCAAAAGCAATATCGGTGAGTCCGGCTCCACTCGCGCGTGACATCACTTGAGCAACTGTGTCATAACGTGATTCTTTATCCGCCTTCAATACAATCGTTGGCTGACGCTCTGCCTGACCTGCTTCATTGAAACGGGTTTCCAGCTGTTCCAGGCTAAGCACATCACCATTCCATGCCACATCACCCTGAGAGTTAATGCTGATGGTAATGTTCTCCGGCGGAAGATCAATAATTTCCGCAGTCGTTTGTGGCAAGGTTAATGGAATTGATGGGTTCGCAACGGTCGCTGTCACCAGGAAGATGATCATCAATACCAACATAATGTCGATCAGGGGAATGAGGTTCATCTCATTCATGCCTGTATCGTTGTCTTCACCCAGTTGAAAAGCCATTAAACTTGACCTCCCACTAAACGGTCTTGTGCAACTTTGCTTTCAGCTTTCTTTGCAGATTCCTGTTGCAGCATCGTATCAATCAATAAGCTATGAGCATGGTCTTGTAGTTCATGCGATAAACCACGGTTAAAACGTACCGCGATGTTATAAGCCAATACAGCTGGAATCGCCACTGCCAGACCCAGACCTGTCATGATCAGTGCTTCACCTACGGGTGTTGCCACCTGAGCCAGACCTGCCTGACCGCTCTTACCCACTGCTACCAGTGCATGGAAGATGCCCCATACTGTACCGAATAAACCAATGAAAGGTGAAATCGATGCGATGGTACCCAGAACTGACACACCTTTTTCCGCATTGGCTTTTTCAGCTGCAATCTGGCGTAGCAATGCTTGTTCAGCTACGGCTTTGCGTTGTTCAAAGCCCAAAGGCGCCATTTTTGATTTCAGTTTATCTAGGGCATCAGATAACTGTGCATAAGCCACTTGTTTGAGTTGGCGCGTACCGAGTAAACGCAGTACAAAGATCGTCCATGTCGCAATCGACATTGCCAGTAACACAAAATAAAGTGTTTTACTGACTGCATCAGCATGTTGCCAATAAACTGAAAAGTTCATATTCGAACTCCTAATGGGTTAGCCGTTATCTGGTAATCTGGAAGTCAAAGGGCTGCTCAACACGTGTTGGATAAGCAACGCCATTTTCAACATATTTGGTTAATTGTGCACGACGTACAGCAGACTCGACCTTACGGTTAATCGAAGGACTGCAGCTTGAATTACGTGCTGTCGCAGCCACTACCTTGCCC
Source organism: Acinetobacter sp. VT 511 (assembly GCF_001077515.1). NCBI lineage: Bacteria > Pseudomonadati > Pseudomonadota > Gammaproteobacteria > Moraxellales > Moraxellaceae > Acinetobacter > Acinetobacter sp. VT 511. Next base: position 77,877 of record NZ_LFRE01000094.1, read on the forward strand.
TGTTCATTCGCTGAGATATCGACCACCATGGAACAGGAACTTTTCAATTCACCTGCTGACATCGATACTTTTGGCGTACGCAACCAGGTCACACCACCACCCAAAGAAACACTCTTAGGAGAAGGAGGCGCAGGTGGTGCCGGTGGCACAACAGGCGCAGGCGGTGCCACAGGTGCTGGTGGAGGTGTCGGAGCGACTTTGGTTTCTTTCACGACCGTTGGTACAACCGGACTTGGCGTTGGTTTTGCTTCAACTGGTGGTGCCACAACCTTAGGCGTTTCAGCCTTCTTCACTTCCTGGATTTTTTCAACCTTCTTCGGCGGTGGTGGCAACGGTTTTTCAACAATCTTGACCTCTTTCGGCTTCGGCGGCTCTTTCTTCGGCTCAGGCTTTGGCTTCGGAGGTAATGGTTTTGGTGCTTCCTGCAGTTTTACAAAGCGAACCTTCATCGGCTCCTTGTCTACAGGCTTGAGGTCAGGTGCTTCCATCTGGCTGACAGCCCACAATAGGCCAACATGTCCCACCAGTACAGCTGCCATAACAGCTGCAACTTTCTTTTTCATCTGGTTGGGTGGAGTAGGCATCATAGGAGAAGCAACTTGGCTCATTAAATCTTTTACCTTGAAGAGATGATATGAAACAAATAATCAAGCTCATCGCTTAGCACAATTAAAGTACGCCAATAATAAATGAGAAGGGTTTTCATTTGCAATAACAATCCCCAACTTTCTTCATTTTTTTCGACAAATGAGAAAAACAGCTCAAATAAAAAAAGGCATACTTAAAGTATGCCTTTTTGAATGATGATGCAAGACTTATTGGAATACCACTGTCTTGTTACCATCCACAATAATACGGTCTTCCAGATGCCATCTTACGGCACGCGCCAGTACATTACGCTCTACGTCCTGCCCCAGTTCACGCAGCTGCTCTACAGTAAAGTCATGGTTTACACGCTCTACGTCCTGCTCAATGATTGGACCTTGGTCCAGATCAGCCGTTACATAGTGGGCAGTCGCACCGATCAGTTTCACGCCTTTTTCATAAGCCTGCTTGTACGGATTCGCACCTACAAACGCTGGCAGGAATGAATGGTGAATGTTGATCACTTTCATTTCCCATTTTTGTACAAATTCTTCATCCAGAATCTGCATATAGCGCGCCAGTACTAACAAATCATTGCCTTGCATCAGCTCATCAATTTTTGCATAAGCTTCACGTTTGTTGTCTTTAGTCACTGGCACTACTTCAAATGGAATACCAAAATTTTCAACCGATTCACGTAGCGTTTCATGATTCGATACTACTTTGGTGATTTCACATGGCAGACCGCCACGTGCATGACGCCATAACAGCTCAAGTAAAGCGTGATCAACTTTAGACACCAGAATGCCGACTTTTTTCACATCACTTACCAGCGCCAGACGCCAATGCATGTTATAGCGTTCCGCAACATTGACAGCAAAAGTCTGTAACAGGCTTTCTTTACGGCTTTGCAGGTTATCGAGTTCAAACTCAACACGCATGAAGTAACGTCCGCCCTGAGCTTCTGTCGCGTATTGATCAAGCGCAGTAATATTGGCGCCCTGATGATACAAGAAGCTTGAAACAGCCTGCACGATGCCCGGCTTGTCTTCACAAGTAATCAATAAACGTGCGGTGTTAGCAGTCGTCATATTCATGTTGGTAAACGTCACTAATCAGATAAATTAAAAAATAAGCCGAGTATTCTAGCGCGTTTCTTAATTATTCTGAATAGTTTGTTCAGTTTCCCGATCTTTAGCGGATGACAGACTGGCAAAAAGCTCGGAAGAACCAAAGGAGTTCAACAGGCTTTCATAGGTATGACGGCTTTCACCACGCAGATAGGCGCCTTCCAGGAACACCATTTGACGCAATGCCTGCCATACCCATTTTTCTTCCAGATGGTTCGAGTCGGTAATATGACCAGACATATACAGGAAGTTAGTCCAGTTGGTCAGCACGATCCACAGGTTGATAATTAAGGCCTCAATTTCCGAATCAGTCATTTCCATTAAGCCAGCATTGACAAAGGCTTTATAGATTTTTTGTCCCTGCTGCATGACTTCACCCGCAAAGCGCGGATACAGCTTACGGAAGTCTTCATTATTTTCCACCAGGTGATAAACATCACGATGCAGGAAACGATAGGCCCATAACTGGCTGCTGAGCACCTGGAAATAATGGATCTTGTCATTGGCATCCAGCGGACGGTCATCCGGTAATGCCAGCATTTCCAAGGTTTCCTTCTGGTACTGCTCCATCAGTTCCTTGATGATTTCATTCTTATTACGGAAATGATAGTACAGGTTACCCGGGCTCATACCGAGTTCAGCAGCAATATGATTCGTCGTAACAGAACGCTCACCACGCTCATTAAATAACTGCAAACTGAGCTGCAAAATACGTTCTTTCGTTTTCAACGTTTTGGTTTGGGACATCCTAAAATAACCATTCAGTTCATATACCCGCACGCACCAGCAGCGCATTGACGGTCGAGTACACAAAGTAACTTGACTAATTAGAGTATTTACTCTAAAAATAAATAATCGATTTTCTTAAAAGTGGTAGTGCTGCATGAACAGTCACACAAAAACGACATTAATGACACCACATTTTTTTGACAGCCAGTGCCTTAATGACATCTTGGCACAACAAAAACATGCCTACTTACGTTACCCGTCGCCGACTGCAAAGGAGCGTATCGATCGTTTAGCTCGACTTAAGCGTATCTTAGTTAAGTATCAAGATCAATTTGCCGATGCAATTAATCAGGATTATGGTAACCGTTCGATTGGGGAAACCAAAATCGGGGAACTGTTGACCTGCCTGGAACACATCAAATATTACAGCAAGAATCTGACTGGCTGGATGAAACCATCCAAGCGTCACGTCAGCATTATTCACCAGCCAGCCAAAGCCTGGGTGCAGTACCAGCCTTTGGGCGTGGTCGGCATTATTGCACCCTGGAACTATCCTTTACTCCTCTCGATTGGCCCATTGGTCTGTGCACTGGCTGCAGGCAACCATGCCATGATTAAAATTTCGAGTGCCTCTGCTCATTTTGGAGCTGTACTTGAAACAGCCTTGGCTGAAGCCTTTCCGAAAGAACTGGTCGCAGTGATTACGGGTGGCGGTGCAGTATCTGATGCCTTTTGCCGCTTGGCTTTCGATAAAATGATTTTCACGGGCTCAACCGCGGTGGGTAAAACCGTGATGGCAGCAGCTGCAGAAAATCTGGTGCCGGTGATTCTGGAACTCGGTGGTAAATCACCTGTTCTGGTTCATCCATCTATTGATATTGAAGATGTGGCAGAGCGTATTGCGGTAGGTAAACTCTGGAATGCCGGTCAAACCTGTGTGGCCCCTGACTATATGTTCCTGCCACGCGGTAAAACCGCTGAATTTATCGACCATTTCCGCAGCTATGTGGAAACCATGTATCCAGATATCACCCATAACCAGGACTACACTTCGATTGTGAATGACAAGCAGTACAACCGTCTGCAAGGCTATTTAGAGGATGCACGTGCACATGGCGCCCAGGTTATTGAAATCAACCCGCGTAATGAAACACCGGCAGATCTGCGTAAAATAGCACCGACCATTCTGACCAATGTGACGCCAGATATGGATATCATGAAAAATGAAATCTTCGGTCCGCTGCTGCCAATCATGGAATATGATCAAATTGACGATGTAATCGACTTTATTAATAGCCGTCCGCGTCCACTTGCATTATACTATTTCGACTTTGATCAGGCGCGTGCCGATTATGTCGCACAGCGTACCCATTCAGGGCACTTCGGCCAGAACACGGTACTCACTCATGTTGCACAGGATGACCTGCCATTTGGCGGCGTTGGCGCTTCGGGGATGGGTAAATACCATGGGCCAGAAGGCTTCTTCAGTTTGTCGCATGAACGGTCTGTAATGTCCAATCCTAAGCTGTATAGCTTGAAATACATTCTCCCGCCGTTTAATAAGCCGATTCATAAACTGATTTCGAAGACTCTTCTTCGATAAATGATCAAGGCATGAGCTGTTGCACCAACTCATGCCCGGTTTTAGACAAAATCGCTTGTCTTTTAAGCGCATTTTTGGTATAAAACGCCCCTTGAATGAATTCAATCCGTTTATTTTTGACTGGCCATACAGATTTGCTGTTGGCTAAATCAATGGAGTTACACCATGTCTAAGGTTTGCCAAGTTACCGGCAAGCGTCCAGTCGTTGGTAACAACGTCTCACACGCCAACAACAAAACTAAGCGCCGGTTCGAGCCGAACCTGCACCAACACCGCTTCTGGTTAGAAAGCGAAAAACGTTTCGTACGTCTTCGTCTTACTACTAAAGGTATGCGTATTATCGATAAATTGGGCATTGAAAAGGTTGTTGCTGACCTTCGTGCTCAAGGTCAAAAGATCTAAGTAAGGAGTCAGGACAATGCGTGATAAGATTCGCTTAGTTTCTTCAGCTGGTACAGGTTATTTCTATACCACTACTAAGAACAAACGTACTATGCCGGAAAAAATGGAAATCAAAAAATTTGATCCAAAAATCCGTCAACACGTGATCTTCAAAGAAGCTAAAATTAAATAATTTTAGTTTTTTGAAAAAAAGCGACCTTTTAGGGTCGTTTTTTTTTGCATTTTTTTTATTCAGCTTGATAAACTTTCTTTTTGTTTTGGCACTTTTTGTGCTTATTTCCCATAAAAAACTGAAATTTTAAAATTCACCTTAAAGGAGTGTTTAGTGCCACATGACGTAGATCTCATCATATTACTGGCTGTAGGCTTTGGACTGGCGCTGGCATTCGGCTATATCGCTGCACGCTTGCGTCTACCCCCCTTGATCGGATATCTGATTGCCGGGATCCTGATTAGCCCCAATACCCCTGGGGTAGTCGGTGACATCCAGCTCGCCAACCAGCTTGCCGAATTAGGCGTCATGTTCCTGATGTTTGGTGTCGGGATGCACTTTTCCTTAAATGACCTGATGCAGGTAAGGCGTATTGCCCTGCCTGGTGCGATCCTGCAAATTGCAGTGGCTACCCTGCTTGGCGTTGGTGTCTCCATGCTCTGGGGCTGGAGTTTCGGTTCTGCGCTTGTTTTTGGTTTAAGCCTATCCTGTGCCAGTACTGTCGTGCTCCTTAAAGCACTGGGAGACCGTGGTCTGCTTGAATCCATTAACGGTAAGATCGCCGTGGGCTGGCTGCTGGTTGAAGATCTGGTCATGGTATTGGCACTGGTGTTACTTCCTGCAACTGCAGTTTTACTCGGTGGTCAGGCACTGGAAGGCAGCAGTGATGGGAATATCTGGCTCACCTTGGGCATTACCCTACTCAAGGTCGCAGGCTTTATTGCCTTTATGCTGATTGTTGGTAAACGTCTAATACCAATGATCATGCAGGTTGTCGCGCGTCTAGGCTCACGTGAACTGTTTACGCTAACTGTTGTGGCCGCTGCCGTATCGATCGCTTTTGGTGCCTACAAAGTCTTTGGTGTCTCTATGGCACTAGGTGCATTCTTTGCGGGTATGGTCGTGAAAGAATCTGACTTCAGCCATCGTGCAGAAGAAGAAACCCTTCCGCTACGTGAAATTTTCTCGATTCTATTCTTCGTTTCTGTCGGTATGCTGTTTGATCCGCGGATTATGATTGAGCAACCCCTGCATGTGCTGGCGGTTGTTGCCATTATTATGATTGGTAAGACCATTGCTGCGATGGCACTAGTACTATTCTTCCGTTATCCAATCAACACAGCGCTGACAGTGGGTGCGTCACTGGCGCAAATCGGTGAATTCTCGTTCATTCTTGCTGCACTTGGAATATCGCTAAATCTGCTGTCACTGGAAGGGCAAAACCTGATTCTGGCGGGTGCCTTGATTTCAATTACTCTGAACTCTTTTATTTTCGCTGCCATCGAACCAGTACAGAAATGGATTCGCGAACGTTCCAACCTGGCGCGTTTACTGGAGCGCAGTGGCGATCCACTGGCCATGCTGCCTGATGAAGTATCCCAGGACTACCTGCGCGATCAGGTAGTGATTGTTGGCCATGGTGAAGTGGGACGTCGCATCACGACTTCTTTGATGGAACAAAACATTAAAGTTGTGATTGCTGAAGAAAACCGGGAGATTGTGGAAAAATTGCGTGCCAAAGGCATTGCAGCGGTATCGGGTGTAGCGACTGAACCAGGCGTCTTGATTCAGGCCCATATTCAGCATGCACGTCTGTTGGTTATTTCCCCTATGGATATTCTGGACATTCATAAAATCGTGGATATTGCCAAAACTTTAAATCCTGAAATTCAGGTACTGGTCTGTGCCGAAAGTAAGGAAGAAGCTGAAGTTATCCGCCGCGATAATGTGGGTGCGGTGTACTATGCTAAAGAAGAAATGGCGAAGAACATGAGTCGTCATATCCTGCATCAGATTCAGATTGCCCATCAACATGGTTCGGCACATTAAATTTTAATTTTTTAAATTGGGCAGATCATGAGTATCTGCCTTTTTATGACAAAAAAATTGATCGACTTTATAATAAACTCCTAATTTAAATAACTTATAGACTTTTATATTTGATTTTAAAGTCTTTTAAACAGGATTCTTGTGGGGGAATAGTATGCGTTATAAAGGTAAATTAACCACATGGAAAGATGACCAAGGCTTTGGATTCGCGACTACCCATGAAACTTCAGAACGTGTTTTTGTTCATATTAAAAATTTTAGTTATAAGACCAGACGCCCTGTAGATGGTGATGAACTGATTTATAATGTTGAACAAGGGACTAAGAAAAACTTACAAGCAACCAATATTCAGTTTTTACATGATTATGAACGTCAACGATTAAGAGACCAACGCCATCAACAACAAGAAGGTGGCAAAAACTTATTGTCTAAAATTGCAGCTTACCCATTTATTCTTACCTTACTAGTTCTATTTTTGACAGGACAAATCTCGGTTTGGGTCTTAGTTTATTATGCAGTGATTAACCTCATCACGTTCTTCGCTTATTGGCAAGATAAACAATCAGCCCAAAACAATAAACGTCGTACACCAGAGCAAACTCTACATAATCTGAGTTTATTTGGTGGTTGGATAGGTGCTTTAGTTGCTCAGCTCAGTTTAAGACATAAATCACAAAAACAAGAGTTCCGAAAAAAGTTTTGGTTAACCACAGTGATCCATATTATTTTTTTTGGCATATATTTAATAATGAAATAAATCCAATAAAAAAGCGCACTTTAAAGTGCGCTTTTTTATTTAGAATGGGAGAGCAATCAACTTAAATATTTTGGTTTTTCATCCACAATTTCAGCCTGCATTTCATTTGCCTGCTTTTCGAGCAGGCCAAATAAAGCCGCCTGAATCATATGCTGAGCAACCACCGGGGTCTGATCACCGAGAAGTGCTTTTACTTCATCATTAAACTGAATAATGACCAATGGCTGTTTTTCTGAGCCTGCATTGCGTAATGCTAACTCACCACTTTCCAGTTGAACGAGTTCTAAAATCGCTTCTTGACTACCAAATAGTTCTTTCAATTGTTCTATAGACATATGTCCTCCATGTTCAACATGGTGGCAAAGCGCAGAATCACTTTGCATCGCTATTTATTGGATATATGGTTAATAATTTCAATTTCAAGGGCCATTGGTCGGATTAAAATTCCACCATCTCATTGCGAAAACCATCAATCAATTGTGTCAGGTCTCGATGCCATTCACGCAGGATTGCTGTATCTGGTAACCACGCTTGAGGTGTTTGAGTGACTTTAATAATCAGTTTAGAAGATGTTTCATCTTCAGGCTCCGGCACACTCGGCTCGGGTGTGTACTGACACAAACGATAAGCACGCTTCAACTCAGCGATAAAGCCGTCTTTAGAAAGTTGCTGCATTACGGTGACTTCTGGAGAGATCTGCCCTTTCGCAGCCATCTGCTCTTCAATCGATTTCAAGGTCGGACTCAGATCATTTAAACGGTAATAACGCACCAGTTCCTGCAAAAAAGCCAAGACTGCACCATGCAAATGGAAAACTGCTGATTCACGATGTGCCTGAGCCTGCTGGACATGATCGGTTTGCTCTGCCTGCTGACAGGCAAGGCGGGCAAAATAAAGTTTCTGATTGGTACGGTCCGCATGATAGCGAGCAACACGAGTCATGGATTTTTCCTAAGTGTTAAAACAAATTTTGGCTTTTATAACTTAAAACCAGATCATTATTTTTACAATGGAATTTATTTTATTTATTGGTTTTTTCAGGAAATATGAACAACCGGGCTGAATTACTAATGCAATTTATTTTAATTTTTGAAGAGTCATTAAATCTCTTTCATAAATCAAAAAATGATCATTCTATTCATACTTAAATAGATATTTAAAACCCTTATTCCTCTGGAATGAGAGGCACTGCTTCGCTTTATAATGATTAAAAAATGATTTATGACAGAACTCTATTTTATTGAATAGACAATAAAATTTGGATTGAGTTAGTCAATCAGAAGCTCTAACTATTTGGTCATTCAGAAAAGTTATTTCTATAAAAAAGGAGCATTATCTGCTCCTTTTTCTATTTACGCCTGTGGCTTTTCTTCAGCCTGTTTCACACGAATGCCTGTACCATGTAAGCGCAAGGTATTCAGACCTTTGATCGCTTTAACTGCTTCACGGCCATGCGGCATTTCTACAAAGGCAAAGCCTTTAGACTTACCAGTTTCAGCATCCAGCACCAGCGTACAGGTATCTACTGTGCCATATTGCTTGAACAATTCCAGTAGCTCAGCCTCTGTCACAGTACGTTCCAAGTTACGAACTAAAATTTTCATTTGATAACCTTCAGAAGATAGGCAAAAAACATCAAAAAGCACTCGCCTACTCTACTTTTTGCATACAACAATATCTGTCTAGTTTAATCGAGATCAATGCCAAAATCTAAATTAATCGACTGACGCTCGATTAAGGCACTTTTCACGGTTTGCTGACGGGTCTTATAATGGGTTTCCGTAGTACACAGCTGGCGAGTTAGGTCATTCATAAAATAACTTTCGACTTTACGGCCCTGCTCATCCACTGTTTCGCGTGCCCAGTGATTCAGATTCTGTTTTGTCAAAATCAACTCATTCTGCGCACGGGTCAACGCCACATACAGCACCCGGCGTTCTTCTTCGACATCATCAAAATCACCTTGCGCGCGCGCATGAGGGTACTGTCCCGGTGTCACATTCGCCACATAACAGACTTTCTGCTCTGTGCCTTTGGCAGAATGGATGGTGATTAAGGTCACCACATCAAGATCTGACTGTCTTTCAATTTCAGAAATCGATACCGGATCGAGTACATACTCTTCCAGAAACTCACTCAGCTGGGCATGTTTGGAAGCCAGCTGCTTGACCAGTTCAAAATCACCCAGACGGCGATTCCAGTCTTTTTTGTAGTTTTCAGCGAGCTGGTTTTCGATGGCTTGAATGGCCAGACTGACACAGGCTTCAACTTCTGTTTTTAACACAGCCATCTGCTTCATGATTAGAATGGATTCTAGCGGAATTTTGCCAAATTTTTCCAGCTTGTCTGCAATGATGTCCATCTCAGGCTCTGCCAAGAGTTGCTGTGACAGTTTACTCGCACCGACATCACCTACGCCATTCCACAGCGTCAGGAAACGCATCCAGGCAATATCATCCAGCGGATTGGCAACCACACGCAGTAAACTCAACAAGTCTTTAACATGTGCAGTTTCTAACAGCTTCATCCCACCGATAAAGCGATACGGTACATTGGCAGCAATACAGGCCGCTTCAATATGGCGTGCCGCAAAACTGGAACGCACCAGCACCATATGATCAGACCATTTACTGCCTTGTAAGTAATGACGCTCTTTGATATCGATGGCGATCCATTTGGCTTCATCAAACTCGTTCGGGAAGATATGCATTTTTGGCTTAATGCCTTCACCCCGATGTGCATCCAGCCGCTTGTCATATTTAATTTCGGATTGATCCAGCAGCCAGTTGGACAGGTCTAGAATTTCCTGAGTCGAGCGGTAATTTTTTTCCAGTTTAAAAATCTGTGCATCAGGCACACGCTCTTTGAAATGGTGAATATTTTCAAAGTCCGCACCACGGAAACCATAAATCGACTGGGCATCATCTCCAACACAGAACAGACTGATATGATCTTTGAGTGGTTCTAGCAAGGCCCATTGCAATGGATTGGTGTCCTGCATCTCATCGACCAGCATATGACGGCAGATTGAAGCGACATAATCCACTAGTCCTTCTGATTGAGCTAGCGCACTCGCAACGACTGCCAGAATATCGTCATAGTCCAGAAAGCTGCGTGCCTGCTTACGTGCTTCATATTCTTTCATGATGTCAGCAATCTGATCTTTCAGCGCCAGATATTCCGGCATCTGTTTTTCCAGCGCCAGACTCAGCTTCTGACGGGTATTGCGTGCAAAGGAATACAGGTCACACAACTCTTGTGGCTTGGGTAGGTAATTCGGGTTTTTCTTGTCATCGCGTCCGCGAATCAGACGGAACATCATCAACTGATCATCACGATCAATAATCGAAAACTGCTCCAGTCCAAATGCTTTGGGAATACGGCGCAGCAGATACATACAGAAGGTATGAAAAGTCGATGCCCGCAGACCTTTGGCCACCTCCCCCAAAGCCAATTCCACACGTGCGACAATTTCACTGGCTGCACGACGAGTAAAAGTCAAAATCTGAATTTGATTCGCAGGTACGCCCTGATCGATCAGATAAGCTGCACGTGCGACGATGGTTTTAGTTTTGCCACAGCCCGCCCCAGCCAAGACCAAACTGTGCTTTGCTTCAGTCGTCGCAGCTTGTTTTTGTTGGGGGTTCAGTTCATCTATTAGGCTGGCTAAACTCATGGTCACTCATCATTCTGTGGATGCGTGTAGTTTAACAGATCGCTCTTATAATTATGGCTTTTCATCCGCGCTGAAACAGCACCCAATTTTATCTCTTGATTTGCTATAGGGTCGATGGCATGGATGCCGTCTGCTGGATTAGGGTATAGGGATATCCCCTCAATCCAGCAAAGGATTTTTGTTACCTTGCAAAGCAGTGCTTTTTCTCACCCATGAAAAGTAAGATCTGCTTACGCGTTATTATCTACCATTATGTAAAGCTTGTGCAGCAATGACTATCTTGTAAGAGAAAACTAAGTCCTCGGTTCCCAAATATTTTTAATAGTTTTGGACACTGCTTTTTCCAGATTCACTTCCCCATTTTTTAATGCTTCTTCCAAGCTACAATCTGGTGGATTAATTCCCACAATCTGACTAAAGCCGGCATCAAATAAAGACTCAATTCCTTCACCCACCAGACCAGCAAAAGCTAACACCGGTTTATTGAACTGCTGTGCGACCTGAGCAACGCCAAACGGTGTTTTGCCTAAGGCCGTTTGGCTGTCAATCTTGCCTTCACCAGTCAGTACATAATCCGCTTGAGCAATTTTTTCGGCTAATCGGCTTTGCTCAATAATCAATTCCACACCGGATTGCAACTTGGCACCCGCAAATGCCATAAGGCCAAAACCCAAACCACCCGCTGCACCCGAGCCTGCTACATTCTTTATAAAAATACCTAAACTTGCTTCGACCAGATTAGCATAATGGTTGAGATTAAGATCCAGTTGCTGCACCATTTCCGGAGTTGCTCCCTTCTGCGGTCCAAAGATTGCCGAGGCGCCATTCGGTCCACACAGTGGATTATTGACATCAGAAGCGATTAGAATTTCGGTGTTTTTCAAACGAGCATCTAACTGGGAAATATCTATTTGATTAATCTGATCTAGATTACCGCCGCAGACCTGAATCGCTTCACCTGTACTATTGAAAAACTGGACACCCAATGCCTGTGCCATCCCGGCACCGCCGTCATTGGTGACACTACCACCAAGTCCAACAATGATTTTTTCAATACCGCGATCTAATGCCTGTTTGATCATCTCTCCTGTGCCATAGGTTGAGGTCAGCATGGGGTTACGTTGGGAGCTTTCCAGCAGATGAATGCCATTGGCTTTGGCCATTTCAAGGACGGCAGTTCGACCATAATCGACTATGGCAAAATAAGTTGAAACTTGCTGAGTCACTAAAGGCCCAGTCACCGTACAAGTAATACATTGACCATCCAAGGAGCGCAGCAAGGCATCTACTGTTCCCTCACCACCATCTGCCATAGGCACAGCGATACAGCATGCATCAGGAAAGACCTGCAAAACACCGCGTTGCATAGCTTGGCACGCTTGCTCGGCTGACATACTTTCCTTAAAGGAATCGGGAGCCAGGACAAAAGTATGCATATTCTTCTCAATTATTAATATTTTATGGTTAGAAGTTTCAGTCTATCTATAAGCTCATAAGCCAGTATCAAATTTATTTACAAGCACGACTAAAGTTGTGGGTAAATTCAGCATTATCCATATCAGTGTTTCCAACCCAATTCAATCGCAGTGATCTCATTAATTAGAGTCTGACTTAAAGATTCTGGCATTTTACTTGACGTTTGAGAGGTTGGAATATGACCTGCCATTAGCTCTGCTTTGGCTTGCGGAAACAAAGGTTGCTGATTAGGAAATGCATATCCCACAGGATACATCGGCTGACCGGTCGCCAGATCATATTTATCGCTGGCTCCAAAGGCATGTAATAGCTCATGTACAAGGACAATCTTGTTTTGTTCAGTCTGTTTCCTGGAAGCGAACAGGTTCACTGATCCAATCCGGCCTTTTTGTAAAGCTGTTGAATGCTTTAACACTTTATGCTGTGCCGGATCATAGTAGTTTAAATATAAGATCACATTGGCCGAAGGATCTGAACTTTGCTGCTGTTGCCAGGCATAGAAACGGAATTTCAGGCTCCAGAAAATGGTATCTATAACTGAGGCCTGCTCAGGAACTTTAGGTGGTAATTCTTTCAGTTCACGTCCAAGATTAAAATAGAAGTAGGTTGGTTGACCGCGATACTGCTGCGCAGCCTTTTCCAGATATTCTTGTGCTCCATTTAAATCCTGAGCCGAGAGCTGCTGAATATATTGTTGGGTAGTTGCTGAACCATCAGCATTAATTGGATGCAACAAGACAAAAATAGGCTTGGACCAGTCCTGGTTTTGGTCACGATAGGCATTGACTGCGACCACAAATAAAATCAGTAGCAGAATCAGGATTCGGATTTTTTTCCACATGCTTTAAGCGCTCTGTTTTTTTATTTTTCTAAGAAACATCTGGCTCATTTCAATCTTAGTTTCAAAAAGATTTAAAGTCTTGATTAATCCAGAAAGTTTGGCACGACCATAATTACGAGAGTCAAAATCAGGTTTTACCGCACTTATGTATTGCCCAACCATACTTAAATTGGCCCAACCATTTTCATCTGCATTATCTTTTACAGCTTTATAAATTAAATTAAGCGTGGCTCGGTCCATCCCTTCAGGTAACTGAATTTCCTTTTGGGCAGATATGGTTTTTTGTCCACTTGTCTTGCTAATATCCGAAACTTTTTTATCAATTAAATCTGTTTCTTCACTATCCTCATTATTTTTAATTTCACTATCTACAAGTAAGTTTTCAATATAAATAAACTTGTCACAAGCTTTTTTGAATGCTTCAGGAGTAGCTTTTTTGCCAAAACCATAGACGGTGAGACCATTTTCACGAATACGTGAAGCTAAGGGCGTGAAATCGCTATCACTGGATACGATACAGAACCCATCTAATGCACCTGCATAAAGTAAATCCATAGCATCAATAATCAGGATCATGTCTGTTGCATCTTTACCTTTGGTATAGGCAAATTGCTGTACAGGTGTAATTGCATGTGGAAGCAAAACATCGCGCCAATTTTTTAAGGTTTCACTGCTCCAATCTCCATAAACACGTTTAACACTGGCAATACCGTATTTAGCAACTTCTTCTAATACTGATGCGATTGCATTAATCGATGAATTATCCGCATCAATGAGCACTGCGAATTTTTTTGTTTGAATATCCACACCTTCCCCAAATTTTATTATTAATCAAATTTCTAAAATTTATTCTGCCATAAAAAATGCCGACTGATGTCGGCATTTTTTATTTTTAGCTTTTAGGCTTCAACCCATTTTCCATCTTGGTAAACCAGAGACCATTTGGTTTGCTTACCTTCAGGTGTTTCTGAACCAATATATTGCGACTGGTTCTTACGGCTGAATTTCACCAGAGTTGGATTACCTTCAGGATCTACATCTGGCGCCTGCAAGATAAACTGATACTTTGGATCCAGTTGATCCGCTACAGTACGCAGTTCTGCGACCTTCGGTGCGCGAGTTTCACGGACTTTCGGGAACTTGCTAGCGGCCAGGAACAGACCGGCTGCGCCATCACGCAGAACAAAGAAATCATCATGCTTGGTTGAACGCAGGTGTTCCATCTTGATCGGATCAACGCGCGGAGGTGCAGGCTGACCATTCTTCAAGACTTTACGGGTATTCTCACAGCTGGTACAGGCAAAATAAGGACCAAAACGGCCAGTCTTTAACTGCATTTCTCCATCACATTTATCACATGGAATGGTTGGGCCATCATAGCCCTTGATCTTGAACTCACCTTCTTCCAGTTCAAAACCGGCACAGTCCGGGTTGTTACCGCAGATATGCAGTTTACGACCGCCATCAATGACGTAGCTGTCCATGGCAGTCGAGCAGATCGGACAACGTTTTTTCGACATCAGGTCAGCAGTTTCAGCGGCATCATCGTCAGACAGTGCAGCCAAAGACTCAACCGGGGTCAGGTTCAGTGTGCCTTTACAACGCTCTTTAGGCGGCAGGTTATAACCTGAACACCCCAAGAATACACCTGTCGTTCCGGTACGGATCTGCATTGGACGGTCACATTCTTTACAATGGACTGCTTCAACTTCTACAGGCTGATTGCGGCGCATGCCGTTTTCACCCTGAGCATTGGTCAGACGTTTCTTGAAGTCGCCATAGAAGCTGTCTAACAGATCCTTCCAGTTACGCTCACCATCTGCCACTTTATCCAGCTGACCTTCAAGGTCTGCAGTAAAGTCGTAGTTCATCAGGTTATTGAAGCTTTCATCCAGACGATCGGTGACGATCTCACCCATCTTCTCGGCAAAGAGACGACGGTTTTCCAGTTTTACATAACCACGATCCTGAATGGTCGAGATAATCGCGGCATAAGTCGAAGGACGGCCGATACCACGTTTTTCAAGCTCTTTTACCAAGGATGCTTCAGTGAAGCGTGCCGGTGGCTTGGTAAAATGTTGAGATGGATCTAATTTTTCAAGTTTTAGTACTTCACCGACTTTCACAGCAGGCAACAGTACATCATCATCAGATTTGTTCTGGCCACGAACTTTGGTGAAACCATCAAATACCAGAGTACGACCTTTAGCTTTCAGCTCCACACCATTGGCATCGACTAAAATAGTCGATGATAAATATTCTGCTGGTGTCATCTGACAAGCTACAAATTGACGCCAGATCAGGTCATACAGACGCTGTGCATCACGTTCCACTCCAGCCAGACTGTCGCCTTTCAGCGCGACATTGGATGGACGAATAGCTTCGTGGGCTTCCTGCGCACCGGCTTTATTACCATAACGGTTCGGCTTGGCTGGCAGATATTTCTCGCCATATTCTGACTCGATATGACCACGCACCATATTGACTGCATCATCACTCAGGAAGGTGGAGTCAGTACGCATATAGGTAATGAAACCAGCTTCATACAGGCGCTGCGCCAGCATCATGGTTTTCTTCACCGAGAAACCTAGACGGGTACTTGCGGCCTGTTGCAAGGTGGACGTGATATAAGGTGCGCTTGGATTGACCTTGGTCGGTTTATCTTCACGGCTAATAACTTTATATTCGGCGTCTTTAATCAGATTCAATAAAGCGTCAGTTTCAGCTTTATTATGCAGCTTTAAAGTCTTGCCATTTTGCTTGACCGCTTCCAGACGAATATCATCTTTCTTGGATTTGGTATCTGCAAAAACCTGCCAGTATTCTTCCGGAATGAACTTACGAATTTCACGTTCGCGTTCCACCACCAGCTTTACAGCGACAGACTGTACACGTCCCGCAGACAGGCCACGGGCAATTTTTTCCCATAGCAGTGGCGAAATCATGAAGCCGACGACACGGTCCAGGAAACGGCGCGCCTGCTGGGCATTAACCTTATTGGTATCTAGACGTGAGGGCTGTTTAAACGCTTCCTGAATGGCATTTTTGGTAATTTCGTTAAAGACCACACGCTGGTAGCGTGAATCATCGCCGCCGATCACTTCTTTTAAGTGCCAGGCAATCGCTTCCCCTTCACGGTCCAAATCCGTTGCGAGATACACTTCATCGACTTGCGATGCCAGTTTTTTCAGTTCAGCGACTACGCCTTCCTTGCCCGGAAGGACTTCATATTTGGCTTTCCAGTCATGTTCTGGATCGACACCCATCCGGTTAATCAACGCCTGCTGTGATTTTTCCGCTTTTTCTGCTTCAGTCAGCTTGGTTCGCGTTGCTGGTTTTTTCTCTGCAGTTTTCGCAGAGCCGCCCGTTGGCAAGTCACGCACATGACCCACCGAGGATTTCACGATGTAGTTTGAACCGAGATACTTGTTGATTGTTTTCGCTTTTGCAGGCGACTCCACAATCACCAAGGCACGTTTACTTCCAGCGTCGGAAGACTTCGCCGTGCTGCTTTTTGATGTGGACCGAGGAGCGTTCGCCATATTAACCGTTTAATCCTGTTTATTTCTAAAATTAAAGTTCAGCCAAAGAATGTAATAGTGCCTTGATGTCATCAAGTTGCGTGGCTCTAAGGTCAGATTCTTCATCCCAATAGAGTCCTACACAGTTTGCCTGCATATCAATAGCATAAATGCCTTTTAATGCAATGGGAAAATCTTTAAATTTGTCATCGCCTTGTACCAGCTCAAGCTTTTGATCGACCACACGGGCACGCATCAGTGGCAAACGTGCGTCTGGTATCAGCACACTATAATAAGCCACCATACTGGCACGCTTTTCAGTGGCCATCGGCACTTTGGTCCAGTCAGGAGCCACAACCAGACGTGGGTGTAATCCCATCTTGCGGGCTTTCTCACGCATCATGCCCAAAGCTCTTTCCCGTGGGCTGACACGCAGACCAAAAATAGATCCCAGTACAAATACAATGATGACGACAGCAACCCAGATTCCTGTATTTTCCATAGCTCAACCTTTATGTTCTATTATTAGAGTTGCATAAGCTCAATATAAAACGCAAGTTTGCGCGACAAAATTAATTCAGGAACATCTCATGGCTGTAGAGAACTTCATGACCATTCCAGTAAATATAGCCTTTCTCCAGCAGTTCCTTCAGCAATAAACGCACATCCGATTTTGGAAATAACTGTTCCAGTAAATCTCGCAATTCATAAATATCTTTAGGCTTGTCACCTTGCAGTTCACGCAGCTTGCGTGCCACTTCCATCTGTACCGGATCAATGCGGTCAAAGTTTTTGAACAATCCCTGCTGTGCAGACTGAATGGCAGATTGTTCTTCAATGACTTTTTCTGGCTCTTCCGGGGTCAATTCAGCAATGGCCTGACTCAGATCAAGCGATGTAGTTGGTGCAGCAGACAGATCCAGTTGTGACCATTGCTTTAATACCTTTTTACGGAAGGCAATCTGATCTTCATAGCGTTTTACAATCTTGAGGTTAATCAGCATTCCGACTACATGCTGCGCTTTGCCTGGCAGTACTTGCAGAATATTTGCCACAGAATTTTTCAGGCTTTCCAATGTGGTTGGCTTGCCTGGCATTTTCGCCAGTGCATCACAATATTTTTTCACCAGTTGTAAAGTGGGTTTCTGCTGAATGGTGTCGAGACTTGGGATCTTGAATTTAGGAGAGATTTTTTTATCCTGTTCCGGTTCTGCTTGTACCTGAATCAGGCTACAGCTAATGTCAGATGCAATCAGCATTTGCATCAGCATTTCACTGCTGTCCATGGCTGAAATCAGTTCCACATGCGTGTCCGGTTCCAGCAGTGCCATCAGCTGTCCGACAATGACCGCATATTCATATTCACGGTGTTCAGCTTCAGGAATGTCCAGAATGACCACTTGCCCACTGGCGATCCAGCCTGCCAGTTCGGTCAGGTCTTCCAGTTCAAATTCAAACTTTCCGGCACAGCTAAACAGGTACAAGATTGGATAATGCTTGGTGATTTCACGTAATAGAGTGGCGGTCGGGAAATTATTTTCAAGATCGAGTAAAACAACTTTCTGTGACATGGAACACCAATCTGAACAAAACCTGGAAGCGCTATTAGAGGGGCAAGCGTGAAAAAGGTCAAATTATTTTAAGCATGGCTAGTTTTACTGACTAGGATTACCCTGCTGAAACAAAGCATAGACCCATTAAAGCGAAAACCCTCACAATGGAGGGTTTTCTACATGACCAATTACATAATTAATAATGCGGTGGTCGATCAATAATCGGGTCGAATTCTGCAATGCCCTCAGACAAATCTGCCGACTCAACACGTTGATATAACAGCGTCATTTGCTTCTGAAGATTGATGATTTCCAGATTCTGCCTGGTCACCTGCTGATTCAACTGTTCAACTAAATCGTCCAAAAATGCAATTCGGACTTGCAAATCTTCAATGGGTGCGGAAAATGACGCCTGATCATTTAGATTTTGTTGTTTAGTCATTTTAAGTCCTCATCATAGGATTTCAGGAAACCATTATGGCCTATATTACCCTTAGGGATGTCCAACTCGCGTTTGGTGGACCTGCACTGCTCGACGGCGCTAACTTTAATTTAGAACGCGGTGAACGAGTGTGTTTGATTGGCCGTAATGGTGAAGGTAAGTCTACCTTACTTAAACTGATTGAAGGAAGCCTGTTACCTGACAGTGGTGAAGTTTCCTTACAAAATGGCATCACAATTTCCATGTTGGCCCAAGACGTGCCGATGGATTCAGGCAAAGTCGCCGATATCGTGGCGGATGGCGCAGGTGAAGCATCAGAAGTTCTACGTGCTTATCATGAAGCCAGCGAAGCCTGCGTACTGGGTGATATGGAAGCTTGTGACCGCATGGGTTCATTGCAGCACAAGATGGATCAGCTGGATGGCTGGGCTTTAGAAACCAAGGTGAACTCTATCCTGAGTAAAATGGGCCTGGATCCGGATGCAGACCTTGCCGATTTATCCGGTGGCCGTAAGCGTCGTGTGCTGCTGGCTCGTGCCCTGCTGACCCAACCAGACGTTCTGTTACTTGATGAACCGACCAACCATCTGGACGTTGAGAGTATTGAATGGTTAGAGAAATTCCTGCTCGATCAAAATAATTTAACCCTCCTGTTTATTTCGCATGACCGTTCATTTGTAGACAGCATTGCAACCCGTATTGTTGAACTGGACCGTGGTACATTGCGTAGCTACGAAGGTAACTATTCACGTTACCTCGAGCTTAAAGCCCAGCAGATGGAAGCCGAAGAAAAGCAGAATGCGCTGTTTGACAAGCGTCTTGCTGAAGAGGAAGTATGGATTCGCCAAGGGATTAAAGCGCGTCGTACCCGTAACGAAGGTCGTGTCCGTGCGCTTAAAGCATTACGCGAAGAATCAAAAGCACGCCGCTCACAACAAGGTAAAGTGAGCATGGCAACTCAGGATGCGAGCCGTTCTGGTAAAGTCGTATTTGAGATTGAACATCTCAGCGTGAAATTTGGTGACAATGCACCAATCATTAATGACTTCTCGGCACTGGTAATGCGTGGCGATCGTATTGGTTTAGTCGGTGATAACGGTGTTGGTAAAACCACACTGATTAAAGCGATTTTAGGCCAGCTTGAGCATGGCGGTACGGTGAAAACTGGTACACAGCTTGAAGTGGCTTATTTTGACCAGTTACGTAACGTATTGGATCTGGAAAAATCGGTAAAAGATAACGTCGCTGAAGGTTCGGACCATGTCGATATCAATGGCAGTCGTCGTCATATCTATAGCTATTTACAAGATTTCCTGTTCTCGCCTGAACGTGCCCGTACACCGGTAAAAGCGCTGTCTGGTGGTGAACGTAACCGTATTTTGCTGGCAAAACTGTTGCTTAAACCATCAAACCTGATTGTGATGGACGAACCAACCAATGATCTGGATATGGTGACCCTTGAACTATTAGAAGAAATGTTAAGTGGCTATAAAGGCACATTACTGCTGATCTCGCATGACCGTGCCTTTATGGACAATGTCGTGACCTCAACCTGGGTATTTGATGGTAAAGGCAATATCGATGAATATATCGGTGGTTATCAGGATTATTTAGAGCAACGTCCGAACCAGACAGCGGTCGATCAAAAATCTGCCGTTAAAAAAGCTGCAGCCAAAGCTGAAGCGGCAGCGGCTGCTCCTGCACCGAAAAAGGTGAAACTCAGCTACAAAGATCAACGTGAACTTGAACAATTGCCTGCAGAAATCGAAGCACTGGAAAGTGAACAGGCTGAACTTTCTGACAAACTGGCAGATAGCTCATGGTTTGTGAAAGATGCAGCAGCAGCGACCAAGGCATCTGAACGTCTAGGTGAAATTGACGAGATTTTGCTGGAAAAAATGGAACGTTGGGATGAGCTGGAAAATATGACTAAAGGTTAATTTTCTTCCCTCTTAAATGCTAAGCATCTGTATTCATACAGATGCTTTTTTATTTTCACTTTTTTGTTTCAAAAAGCTCTTCTGCTACACTGCAGATATCTTGAGGTTTAAATAGCAGATTATGAGTAAAAAGCCAGATTACCAACCCGGTGAATTTCAATGGGCCTTCCTGTATCCCCAGTATTGGGGCATATGGATTGGCATTGTATTCCTGATGATTCTGGCGATTTTACCTTGGGCGATTCAGTACCGTCTGGCTTCTTTACTGGGTAGCTTAAGTTTTAAATATCTCAAATCTCGCCGTGAAACTACAGTGCGCAATCTGGAAGTGTGTTTTCCAGAATGGTCTGCGCAAGAAGTGCAGGAAAATTCCCGTCAGGTCTTTATTGACCAGATGCTCGGTGTGTTTGAAACCTTAAATGCCTGGTACACGCCAAAATGGTTTAAAGGCCGTGTAACTATTGAAGGTCTGGAATATATCCAGCAAGCACAAGCTGAAGGAAAAGGTGCATTATTACTCGGTACGCACTCTACCCTGCTGGATGCTGGCGGCTACCTGTGTGCCCAATATTTTGAACCGGATGTCGTCTATCGTCCGCAGAATAACCCCTTGCTGGATATGCTGATTTATCGCTGCCGCGCCACAATTTATGCCAACCAGATTGACCATGATGATATGCGTGGTCTGGTGCGTAATCTGAAAAATGGACATGCGATCTGGTACAGCCCGGATCAGGATTTCGGTTTAAAACAAGGCGTAATGGCACCATTTTTTGGCGTTCCTGCTGCAACCGTGACCGCACACCGTCGTTTATTAAAAATGACCAAAGCCGCTGCGATCCCATTGTATTTCTACCGTCACGGCGATATCAAAAATCCAAAATATCATGTCCTGATTGAGCCACCCGTTGAAAACCTGCCAAGCGCAGATGAACTGGATGATGCCACTCGCGTGAACCAGATTATTGAACGCCAGTTACGGATCGCCCCAACGCAATATATGTGGTTCCATCGCCGTTTTAAGACCCGCCCACAGGGTTATGATTCGATTTATTGAGTTCTCGAACTCTTTCATCATGGATTAATGATTTATTTCCTGATAAATCCACATGGCTTCAGTATGACCAACATAGCTAAAGCCTGATAAAAGCCGGTAGCATGCTGGTCAGCAACTAAAATTTTTTGATGAAATCCTGAATAACGCTCTAGCATGGCCTGCATAATTCGGCGACCAATGCCCTACCCTTGTAATTCTGGATGAACCAGTAAATGGGAAAATACATCACCAGATAGCCATCAGAAATGGCATTGCCGAGTCCAACCAGTCAACCATTTATACCGGCAGTCACAAGACTATGAGAATGGTTCAAGGCTTCTAAAAGCAGTTGCGGTTTTTTTAGCTGCTGACCATTGATTGGTATTATAGAGTTCAAATATTTCAAATTCCTGGGCTAAATCACTGTCAGAAGTAATAAACTGCATACACGTTTTCCAGAAATTATTTAAACTCGAAAAATTGTTTTAATAATCAATTAAATAAAAAAGAAAATTAAAGCTCTAAAATAGTTTAACCCGGGCTCTACATCCTGTAAAAACCCGGGTTAATGAGGTTGTGCTTTCAACATTTTAATTCTTGGTTTTTTGTGATTTCCATTTCATCATCGTATCCATGATGTCTTCATTCAGCTTCGTCTTCCTTATGAGAAATTCCCTTCTCGACTCCCTGTGCTGATATAAGCAGAATATTGGAATCATCGAGGAATAAATATCGTTTAAGACCCCAATCTATGTAAGCCATTTCGTACACTTTTCCGATAAATCCATCACACTTTTGAACCTTTTTTGTAGGTTTGAGCAATTTCATCCGTGACTATTTTTTCTTCTTTCTCAGCTTTTTCAATACCTTCTTGTATAGCTTCCTGAGCCTGTTGCTCATCTTCTTCAGTCTGTTCCAGTTCTTCTTGTACATGATCAAAGACTCGCCCGGTTTGTAGTACCACAAACACCGGAAAATGATCCGAGCCCACATGTGGCAAACGCTCCAT
The DNA here is from genome assembly GCF_001077515.1 of Acinetobacter sp. VT 511. Classification (NCBI taxonomy): domain Bacteria; kingdom Pseudomonadati; phylum Pseudomonadota; class Gammaproteobacteria; order Moraxellales; family Moraxellaceae; genus Acinetobacter; species Acinetobacter sp. VT 511. The sequence continues at coordinate 100,618 of NZ_LFRE01000094.1, forward strand.
ATGGACTAAAGCAAAGTCGGTACTGTGGAAGACATGGTCAAGTGACCAGCGGAACATCGGATAATCGGCATGAAAGGTATTGACATAACGGCGCCCGACACGCGGGTCGAGCAAGCCACTAATACGCTGAAACAAACGTGTAGTACGTGACCAGGCGACATCATTCAGATCCCCCATCACAATACAGCTTTCATCGAGATCCTTGATTTGATCGCCAACAATCAGCAATTCAGCATCACGCAGTTTCGAGTCCTTGGCTTCAGTCGGACTTGGCGGTTTTGGATGTAGGCAATATAACTGAACCGGATGGCCAGAACGTAAAGTGACTGTGGTATGAATCGAAGGAATTTCATTACTCAAAATAAACTTCACTTCGGTGTCGCTGAGTTTTAATTTACTGTAGAGATGCATCCCATACAGGTTATCCAAGGGCACAGGTACACGGTAGGGATAGTCCGCTTCAATCACTGAGAGTTGTTTCTGCCATTCTGAATTGGTTTCCAGCGTCAGTACCAGATCTGGAGCTAAATGTTGAATTTGTTCGAGTAATAGATGATATTTTTCATTGGTCATTAACACGTTAGAAACCAGTAAAGAAATTTGTTTGCTTGAATCCAGTTGCTGCCGTTTGACCTTCTTCACCTGTTTCTTCCAGATAAAGGTATAAGGCAATACCATCTTCAACTGGTAGGCTTGTGCCGCGAGCAGTCCTACAAAAATAATTTGGTCTATCAAGGTCCAGGAATGCTCCCAGAATATATAAAGTCCTAGTGCAATGAAGCCAATAATCAGAATTTGTAGTCGCGGGAAATCGGCGCCACGGATCCACCATTCATCACGAGGAATCAGGGACCAGAAACTGAGCCAGATGACCAGCACTGACAATATCTGAATAAACAAAATCATAAAGTGACTCTTTTACTATGTTGTTATTTTTTCTAGAAGAAAATCTGCGTTATCAATTTTGTATGTAACATAAACAAGATATTTCGCTCAATATTATTGATGTTTCTATTGTGTAGCTATTGCAGTTGAGTCCCTTTTTGGTACACTCGAACCCCCTTTAATTTTTTAACGCACCGAGGCAAAGTGACATGAAAGTAGGTCTGGTCGGTTGGCGCGGGATGGTTGGTTCCGTCCTAATGCAACGTATGGTTGAAGAGAATGATTTTGCTCATTTTGAGCCATTCTATTTCTCTACCAGTAATGCAGGTGGTGAAGCACCGGCATTTGGTGGTAAAACTGCCCCAGCACTTATGGATGCGACAGACATTGATCGTCTGAAGCAAATGGATGTCATTATTACCTGCCAAGGTGGCGATTATACCACTGCGGTTTTCCCTAAGCTGAAAGCTGCAGGCTGGAATGGTTACTGGATTGACGCTGCGTCTACCCTGCGTATGGATGATGAAGCAATCATTGTACTTGACCCGGTTAATCTGAACGTGATCAAAGATGGCCTAGTGAAAGGTACTAAAACTTTCGTTGGCGGTAACTGTACGGTTTCCCTGATGCTGATGGGCCTAGGTTCTCTCTTCCAGAACAACCTGGTGGAATGGGCAACTTCGATGACCTATCAGGCGGCATCTGGTGCAGGTGCACAAAACATGCGTGAGCTGATCACAGGCATGGGTTACCTGTATAACAATACTAAAGACCTACTCGATGATCCACGCTCTCCAATTTTGGACATTGATTCTAAAATTGCTGAATTACAACGTGGTGAAGGCTTCCCGTCTGCAAACTTTGGTGTACCGCTAGCTGGTTCTCTGATTCCATATATCGACAAGCAGCTGGAAAGCGGCCAGTCGAAAGAAGAATGGAAAGGTCAGGTTGAAACCAACAAGATCCTCGGCAACCAGCAGATCGTTCCAATCGATGGTCACTGTGTACGTATCGGTGCAATGCGCTGTCACTCTCAGGCAATTACCTTGAAGCTAAAACGTGACGTACCTTTGAATGAAATCGAAGATATGATTCGTCAGTCTAGCCAATGGGCCAAAGTGGTACCAAATACACGTGAAGCATCAATGACTGATCTGACGCCTGTCGCAGTAACCGGTACATTGACTGTTCCAGTCGGCCGTCTGCGTAAAATGAACATGGGTAAAGAATACCTGGGTGCATTCACTGTAGGTGACCAGTTACTTTGGGGTGCTGCTGAGCCTTTACGCCGTATGCTACGCATTCTGATCGATTATAAAAATGCTTAATTAAGCACGTTATAATCAATCTAAAAGCCGATCTTTATTGATCGGCTTTTTTGTGTCACTATCAAGAAAATAGTTGAACAAACATAGACATCCCAATCATCGAGCCATACTGCCTATAATATGACCGATGCTGAGCCTAGAATGAAGATGACTGTATATAAAAAATTCAAAATTGCTACTTTAACCATGATGATTGCACAGCCTGTTTTTGCAATCACGGTTGAGCCAGTTCAGGTTCAATCGGCACCCGGGGAATTACTCTATGCGGAAATGAATTTCCGTCAGTCAGATATCAATATACCGATTGAAGTGAGTTTAGCTACGCCAGAAGATTTAATGACGCTGGGCACTACGCATCAACCTCCCGGTCATCTTAATTTTTTTACCCGTCGTAGTAGCAATGGAACAGGTGTGATTACTATTACCTCTTCACGCCCAATCACTCAAAATGATCTGAATTTTGTAGTTAAGGTTAAAGAAGGCAATGCAGCACGCTTACAACACATCAAGACCACACTCAAACCCAAGACAGATCTGCTAAAAGCTTCAATCAGCGCGAATGAACGAACATTAACCCCAGTCGTGGTGGTGAATGAAAATGAAATTGGTTTAAATTTACCTGTCAGTACGCAATACAAGACTGCAGCAGCGAATACCAAGGCTCTGGAAAAACTATTGGCTGTACAGCGTCTTGCTCCACCACCATTATCACCAAGCTCTATCCCTCAGACAACATCGATAACGACTCCCGCTGTTCAGGCTCCAGCCAAGGTTGAGGAAGCTATTACAGCTGTGAATACGCGTCCAGTCACAAGTACTTTGACGACACCCACATCAATCGCTGAACCGGCAATACCAGCTATTCAACAAAAGCCTCTGGTCCCAAATAGTCTGCAAAAAAATCCTGCCACCCCTACAACTCAAGTAAAAACTCAGGTAGCGGAAGATACATCAGTAGCACCTGTTGCACAGCAGAATCAAGATATACCAGCTCAAAAAGTACAAAATCAAAAGCCAGTGGCGACCTATCCTGCTGCTGCGCCACAATCGAATTCCAGCGACCCATTAGTTAAAAAATATGCCGAAGAACAAGTCGCAAAACAGAAGCAAGTTACTCCTAAAAAACCGCCTCAAGCAGCTTCGGCTCCAGTGCAACACTCCCCTCAAGCGAGCCCGACATCTACTGCAAAAGCAAGTTATGTGGTTCAATCCAATGAATCTCTCTGGAAAATTGCTGCACGTATTGCTCAGGAACAAAACCGCGGTGTCGGTGAAGTCATGCAGCAAATTAAAAAAAATAATGAACAGGCCTTTATTGGCGGAGATGCGAATCGCCTGAAACGTGGTGCGGCACTGAATTTGAATATTGCGCCCGCACAAAAACAGCCAATTACCGTCAAGACATCTGAGCTTGCACAAGTTCAGAATAAGGCTAAAGGCAGTACCAAATATCGTTTAAATCAAGCTGAAATGAGCCTGGTTGCTGAGAACCAACAAGAAACTAAGCAACTTTCTGCAAATCAAAACACATTAGACCGTCAAACTTCGAAAGAGTTGTCATTAAAAGTTATGACAGTTCGAGAAAAAACCGTTAAATTACAGAGAAACGTAACTGAATTAGAATTGGCGCTTAATCAGAAGGATCAGAGAATTCAATTATTAAATGCCCGTCTTGCCCGACTGCAACAGCAGCTGAAAGCACAACAGGCAGATAAAAAAGCCAATTAACTAATCATTACATACATTGATTTACAGGGATGAGTGGATATATAGCCCTCTATCTCTAAGGGGTACTTATCATGCTGATTTATGTGATTCCATTAATTTTATTGATCATCGTTCTGATCGTAGTCAAAAAACGTCAGGATGCTCAAGAGTCAGATAAACCAAAGGCAACTACAGCGAAAGCGAGAAAAACCACCAGTTCAGCACGGGCTACCCCAGCAAAAACCCGGGTGGTTGAAGAAGTTGCAGCGAATCCTCAGGAAGCTATTGCTCTTTCAGCAGATCTGCGCAAGAAAATTGAGCGCCTGATCAATGAAGGAAATTTCTTTGCCGCTGAAGCGCAAATCAATCAGGCACTCAAAAAAGACAACCGCCAGCATGAACTGTATCTGTTGCTCCTTGATATCCATATTCAGCAGAAAGATGAATTTGCCATTTCTCAGTTAATCACACATGTCCGTTCACTCGGTTTGGATGACATTCTTGCGCAGGCAGAAACTAAAAAGGCAGAGTTTGAAAATTCAGCTACTTCAACCAAGGATACAATTGATTTTCCTTCTGCACAGTTAAGCGCTGGCTCATCAGTAACTGAGACAGCATCTATAGACAACACTGCTGCCTTTGAAGAGCTATCCCCAACCCACAGCCCAGTAGTTAATGACCTCGCTTTTGATGAACTGCAACAAGAAAATAAGCCTCAAAAAGCTGTATTTGAGCCGGCGCCATCACAGAATGATATCCAGCCGCTGGAATTTAATTTTGAGCCCACTCTGACTAAACCGGCAAGTGATGCAGCCCAGGATCTCCCAGGAGCTACAGGTTTAGAGTTTAACTTCTCTGACGCTCCTGCATCTGAGCCTACACCGAAGACAACATCAGATACTGCCACATCTGCACTAAACTTTAGCTTTGACTTAGATAGCTCGATAAAAGCTGAAACTGCCGCACCGGTTATGGACTTTAAGCTTGACTTAGGCAGCTCAGAAAAACCAGAAGTGACACCAGTACCTACTGCAGAATCAGTTCAACCTCTTGATTTTTCTTTCTCGGCAGATACAACGTCAACCACAGAAACTCAGCCAGAAATCGCAGTACCAGAATTTGATTTATCAGGTTTAACTACACATGAACCTATAAGTCCAGCAGTACCTGCTGTCTCAGAATTGGACTTTAAACTAGATGCCGTTCCTGAAAAACCAGCCAGTGCTGCAATCAGTTTTGATATTCCATCTGCGCCCGTTACTTCAAGCGCTCATCAAAATGATCCACTGGTTCAATCATTCCCTGAATTAACGGAAACGGATGAGGTAGTATTAAATCTGGAATTGGCAGAGCAGTATATTCAATTGGGTGCCTATGATGCCGCACGTGAAATCCTGACAGAAAAGGAAGCGGACTACAGTCCACAACAACGTACCCATGTTGATCAATTACTGAATCGAATCGCTTCTTAAGTAAATTCGTTCTACACTAAAGCAGTCACTATGGCTGCTTTTTTTATGATGAAAAATATTGCATTGATTTATATGGGAGGTACGTTTGGATGCGTTGGTGATCCACTTGCTCCTATGCCTGCCGAATCTTTTTTTATAAAACTAAAAGACTTATTGCATGAAGACACGCATTCGGTAGAGTGCTTCTGCGCCCCTGTAATTAAGGACAGCAGTGCATGTACTGCTCCTGACTGGCTAGCCTTGATTCAGTTTATTCAGCAACTGCAGGCTCAGAATTATCAGCGCTTTGTTATCATTCATGGTACAGATACCATGAGCTATGCCTGTGCCGTGCTGGCGCATCTTTTAGGGCAATCGGCCTATGTGGTTTTAACCGGTAGCCAGTATCCATTATTAAATGCAGCTGGCAAACAGCCACGCGAATTTAGTGATGCTTTGGACAACCTATGCTTTGCTCTAGATTCTGTACAGCAGGTCGAAACGGGCGTTTACCTGGCATTTAACCAAGAACTGGTTCATGGCAGAACAGTGTTAAAGCAACATACTACTGAACTCAAGGCCTTTGCTGGCATAGATGCAGAAGTAAAAATTCCACCGCAACTATATACACATATCATTACTGCACAAGATTTGATTAAGGCACAGCAATTTAATTGCCTGAGTATAATGATGCAGCCAGTTGGGCTAGATCAGCAGCTTCATAACCTTAAGCAATTATTGGCTTTACCTCCAGACTTCCTGATTCTGCAGGGCTTTGGCACGGGAAATCTCGCAGTTAATCCTGATCTCATTCAGCTCTTTGATGAGTTCTATAATGCTGGCTGTGCTGTAGTTTTGACTACACAGGTACCTTTCGGGAGCACAGACCAACGCTATGCTATTGCAGAATGGGTACAGGACTGCCGGATTTTACTCAATGATGCCTATGGCCATGCCGATCTATATGCAAAAGCCCTGAAAATGTATTTACAATACGACAGCGTGGAGCAATGGCATCACCATTGGTCTGATTAGTTGAATCTTGAGGTGAATATGCAGCGTTTTGCAGTCGGTATTGAATTTAGTGGAGCACACTACAGAGGTTGGCAAACCCAACAGCCCGACGTAGCAAGCGTGCAGGAAACGATTGAAAAGGTTCTGTCTAAAGTCGCCAATGAAACTATTATCCTGCATGGTGCAGGTCGAACTGATGCCGGCGTGCATGCCACCAATATGGTTGCTCACTTCGATACCTCTGCTGATCGCTCCGAATATGGCTGGTTACGCGGCTGTAATAGTCAGCTTCCTAAAGATATTGCAATTCAGTGGATTCAGGAAATGGATATGGATTTCCATGCCCGTTTTAAAGCCCAAGCCCGTCGTTATCGTTATGTAGTCTACAATCACCCTGTGCGTTCTGCGCTATTGCATAAACAGGTCACCCATATCTATTATGATTTAGATGTCGACAAGATGATTGAAGCTGCGACAAAGTTTGAAGGCACACATAATTTCGAAAGTTTCCGTGCCTCTGCCTGTCAATCCAATCAACCTGTACGCCATGTGCATCACTGTCGCCTAATTCGTCATGGTCACTATCTGGTCCTGGATATTCAGGCTGATGGCTTCCTGCATCATATGGTGCGCAACATCATGGGCTGTTTGCTGGAAATTGGTCAGGGCATGTATGATATCGATCAAATTGATGTCATCTTTGCTGCGGAAGACCGCAAAGCGGCAGGTGTGACTGCACCACCAGATGGACTCTACTTTATTCAGGCGCATTATCCTGAGCAATTTAATTTACCAAAAGTGCCTTTAGGACCACATTGGTTAAACATGCCAGAATAATTGAATCCTTTTCATTAATTTACCTCCCCTACCCCCTTCTGGAAGGAGGGGAAATTCCTCCCTTTTTTAAAGGGAGGTTAGGAGGGATTTAACGCTGCTTGCGCTTTCTATATTCCACTGGCGTTTCATTGGTCCAACGCTTAAAAGCACGATAGAAGGTACTTGGTTCAGAAAAACCGGTGAGATAAACAATCCGCTCTACACTTTCACTGGTGCCTGCCAGTAAGCGTTTAGCCAGACGGCAACGATAATCCGAAAGGATCTGCTGGAAACTGGTATTGGCTTCACTCAACTGGGTACGCAAACGGCGGGGAGTAATATTCAGCTGGGCAGCGACTGTTTCTAGCGTGGTTTCCCCACTTTCCAAGGTTGAGCCAATGGCACGGCGCACTTCACCCACCAGATCATAACGTGCCAGCTCTTGCAGCTTTTCAATTGCTAACTGCTCATGCAGCTGGAGTAATTCTGGTTCTGCCTGCCAAAGCGGATATTCAAGAATACTCGGATCAAAATAAAGACGTGTTTCTTTCTGTCCCAGACTTACTGGGCATTCATAGACACGGAAGTATTCATCATCAGTTGCGCCTTTAGAAAAATTGAAGTCGATATAAATCGGCTCAAAACGCCCTTCGGTAATAAATTTAAAGAAACGCAGTACACCAGACATAGCACATTCAGTGAAATGGCGATTGACGAGGTTTTCGGCAAAAAGCTGCTCACCATTGGTCAAATAACAGCGGTCATCTTCCACGACCAGTTGCGCATGGAAGGCATCACTGATGAGGCGCTGGTAAGCCAAGGCACGTTTTAGCCCTTCACCAAAATTTTCTGATGAAATAAACAAATGCTCAATGACCTGACCACGGTAAAGTGGCAGGTGTTCACCCAAATGTAAGCCGATATCAGGGTCTTTGCTGACCTCTTCTGCCGCGACCCAGAATGCATACTGTGCACTCAACGGGGTACGGTCATTGGCTTCAACCTGGTTTAAGGCAACTCCTGCTTTAGTAAGCAATTCTTCGGTTGGCAAACCCGCACGACGTATCGCCTGGTAGCCTAATCGCAGTACAACCGATGCATCTGTTAGCTGACCCACTCAAAAACCTTCCTTGTATGTGCTTCATTTATACCTAAAAAGATATTTTTTAGATTAACTGTGATTGACCAAAGTGACAACATCAACAAGCAGTTTTTTAGTTAAAATATTTGTACTGATGCTTCGCTTATTTTGCTTTCAGATGATCAGTCTAAAGCCTGCTATGCCTTGTGTTATACGAAAAAATTGACTATAATTTGCGCCTTTCTAATTTATTCTTTTAGGTAGGCTATGGCCAATAAAGAGGAACTCATCGAGTTCGAAGGCGTTGTCACCGAGACGCTTCCTAATACTATGTTCCGTGTACGTTTAGAAAACGGTCACGAAGTGATTGCTCATATCTCTGGTAAAATGCGTAAACACTACATCCGTATTTTAACTGGCGACAGTGTAAAAGTGGAGATGACTCCTTACGACTTAACTAAGGGTCGCATCACTTATCGTGCACGCTAAGATTTAGCGTCAGTAAAAAAAGCCACTGATCAGGGTGGCTTTTTTTGTGACTTTAATTATTCATTATTTACCAATAAATAAAAAAATTGACATAGCCTGAGAATTACAAGACTATTCAATTTAATTAAAACAATATTTATAAAAACAATGAATATGAAATATTTGACTCTGCTTTCCAGCTTGTCTTTTGTTGCATGTGCTACAGGCAGCAATCAGCATCTGCATCATTCTCTACAGCCCTATATCGGTCAAACTGCCGCACAGGTTCGCAGCCAACTTGATCTTGGTGCAATGGGATTTAAAACCTCCCAGCACCCCATTCAGACAGCAGACTTTCTCAGTTATACTATTTTCCGGGATGTGAATATTCCGATGGGTACACCTAATATTAGTCAAAGTATCTCCCCTGGTGTACCAATTCCAATGCCTTCGAATGGAGGTTATAACATTAAGATGAAATGCCAAATCTGGTTTGACTTGAAAGATGAAATTGTTCAGGACATTCGTTATACCGGTAAAGCTTGCTAAACTATGTCCAGTGAAGTTTAAAACCTGTATGGGATTTAATGAGAGGTCCAATTTATCAGGATACTTCTCTCTACCGTGTGTCAAATTACAACAATAAGCTCGTTTTCTACTCGCTACAATAACCGCAATGGCTTTTGTAGGAGTCAGAATATGTTATCTGCATTTCGCCAAATAAAACTCGTATTACCAGGCATGCTTCTGCTGTTGTCTGCATGTACGCATACGCCTACCCTGTCTCAAGCCGAACGTGACGCTTATTTACAGCAGTATATTGGACAGTCTAGCCAAACCATTTATGCCAATCTGGATTTAAGCAAACTCGGCTACCAACAGGTAAATGAACCCGTACTTTCAGCCGGGCAACTGGTCTATATCGTGCAGCGTCCCGTTGCACTTCCACTCTCTGTTGCTCAGCATCCGGTTGCCGGTACTGGAACAGTACCCATTCCGGTGACACATAGTCCATCGCGTGGCTATGACGTAAACCTGCAATGTAAAATTGTTTTTGAACTCAAGGACAATATTGCACAAGCAGTGAAATATACCGGCCGAACCTGTTAATTCAGCAGACACAAAAAAACGCAGCCTGAGCTGCGTTTTTTATTGATCAGTTCTGGAGTGAAATTTAGTTCAATGCAGCAACTACTGCCTGGCCCATTTCCACTGTACCGACTTTGCTCATGCCTTCGGACATAATATCCGCAGTACGTAAACCTTGATCCAATACATGACCTACTGCATCTTCAATTGCTTTTGCAGCCGCTTCTTCACGGAAGGTGTAACGCAGCATCATTGCAACAGACAGAATGGTTGCCAATGGATTTGCTAGGTTTTGACCTGCGATGTCTGGTGCAGAACCATGACATGGTTCATACATGCCTTTGCCATTCTCATCTAGAGAAGCAGATGGCAACATACCAATTGAACCCGTTAACATTGCTGCTTCGTCAGACAGAATGTCACCGAACAGGTTAGAAGTGACAATTACGTCAAACTGTTTAGGCGCACGTACCAACTGCATTGCAGCATTGTCGACATACATATGCGACAGGTTGATGTCTGGATATTGCTCTTCTTTCAATGCAGTAACGGTTTGTTTCCAAAGCTCAGTCACTTCAAGCACGTTTGCTTTATCGACTGAACATACTTTACCGCCACGCAGACCGGCAAGTTCAAATGCAACTTTGGCAATACGCTTGATTTCAGACTCTGAATACACATCAGTGTTAAAACCTTGTTTTTCACCATTTTCCAATTCACGGATACCACGTGGTTGACCGAAGTAGATACCACCTGTCAATTCACGTACGATCAGGATATCTAGACCAGCTACAATTTCAGGTTTCAGGCTAGACGCATCAGCAAGTTGCGGATAGAGAATCGCCGGACGCAGGTTCGCGAACAGGTTCAGTTCACTACGCAATTTTAACAGACCACGTTCAGGACGAATTGAGCGTTCAATCGTATCCCATTTAGGACCACCCACAGCGCCAAGCAGAATTGCATCAGCTTTTTTTGCCTGCTCAGACGTCACATCTGGATAAGGTGCACCATGTGCATCAATCGCAGCACCACCCAACAGGCCATGTTCCCAGCTTAGATCTAAATTAAATTTTTCATTTACGCGAGTCAGCACTTGCTCTGCTGCTTTCACAATTTCAGGACCGATGCCGTCACCAGCTAAAATCAAAATTTGTTTAGACATGAGATATTCCATTTATAAAGTCAGCATTTCGCTGACTGGGTTAAATTTTCTGTTCTACAAACTCGGCAATGCCAGTTTCAACATTGTATGGCTTGCAGAAGCGTCGAATTATTTTGGTGTTTTGCAACAGATCTACACACAGTGGATCCGGTGCAGAGGCCTGCAATAAGCTGGTGTTTCGAGTCGAGCGCTGGCGATACATCTTAAAGGTGTACTTATGCTTGGCCTGAAAGTTCTGGAATACATGTAGAACTTCGGCCTTATCCGGACTAATCGGATAAAAGCGTACCACCAGTTCATGCTGCCCCGCGGGTACCGACAGGTAAACCGGATTAGGCTCTTTCAGGCTTTTTGCTTGTAAACGCACAAGTTTGAGCTTGAGCGCTTCACTCTCCACATGTCGTTTTTCAGCATTGATGATCTTGATATCATCCATACGTTCAAAATTACAATCGTGGGTACCTGAACAATAAATCAGGGCATCTGAACTATTTACAGCCGAATCTGTCAATTTCTTCAACTGTATCGTATCGATGGTCTGACATGCTGTCATTAACATCGAAACCGTACCCAATGCAAATAACTGTTTCCAATAGCTGGCCATGCTGAATGTCTAACCCAAACGAAATTTCCATGATTTCACGATATTAGCAAGGGTTAGACTTTCCCGCTATGACAATTTAACTAGATTTAGCCACTAATTTCTGCAAATACCCAAGGGCGAGATTTTTTGGTTTTTTCTTCATAAGCGCGAATCGCATCGGCATCCTGCAAAGTTAAACCGATGTCATCCAAACCGTTTAAAAGACAATGCTTGCGGAATGGATCAACTTCAAACTTGAAACTTTCACCTGACGGGGTACGCACTTCTTGCGCTGCAAGATCAATTGTTAATTGATAACCTTCAGTCGCAGCGCATTCTCTAAATAACTGATCAACAATTTCTTCAGACAGGATTACTGGCAACATGCCGTTTTTAAAGCTGTTATTGAAGAAAATATCCGCATAGCTCGGAGCAATGACGGTACGGAAACCGTATTCATTCAATGCCCATGGCGCATGCTCGCGGCTTGAACCACAACCGAAGTTTGCACGTGAAATTAAAATTGATGCACCTTGGTAACGTGGTTTGTTTAACTCAAAATCAGGGTTTAAGGGACGTTTTGAATTATCCTGACCTAAATAACCTTCATCCAGGTAACGCAATTCATCAAATAAATTTTCACCAAAACCGGTACGTTTGATCGATTTTAAAAACTGTTTTGGAATAATTAAGTCGGTATCTACATTGGCACGGTCTAATGGTGCAACGATACCTTGTTCAACGGTATATTTTTTCATGATTATTTCTCACTGAATCCGTAACCTCTCCCTAACCCTCTCCTAACAGGAGAGGGTACTCCTTCTCCCTCTGGGAGAAGGTTGGGATGAGGGCTTAAACTTAGAATGAACGTACATCAACAAAGTGACCGGCAATTGCTGCTGCTGCTGCCATTGCTGGGCTCACCAAGTGGGTACGACCGCCATTGCCCTGACGACCTTCGAAGTTACGGTTCGAGGTAGATGCACAGTGCTCGCCCGGCTGTAACTTATCAGCGTTCATGGCCAAACACATTGAACAACCCGGCTCACGCCATTCAAAGCCTGCTTCAATCAGGATTTTATCTAAACCTTCAGCTTCAGCTTGTGCTTTGACCAAACCAGAACCTGGAACGACCATCGCCTGTTTAATGCTCGGTGCAACCTTTTTACCTTTCGCCACTTCAGCCGCAGCACGAATATCTTCAATACGTGAATTGGTACAAGAGCCGATAAATACACGGTCTAACTGGATATCAGACAAGGCCTGACCAGCAGTTAAACCCATGTATTGATAAGCACGTGTCCAGTCATTGCGTTGTACGTCATCTTTGGCTTGTTCCAACGTTGGAACTGCTTGAGAGACTGGAATCACCATTTCAGGAGAAGTACCCCAAGATACTTGTGGTTCAATCTCTTCACCTTGTAATACCACAACGGTATCAAAGTGCGCACCTTCATCAGAATGCAAGGTATTCCAGTAAGCAACTGCTTGATCCCACTGCTCACCTTTCGGTGCATATGGACGGTTCTTCACATATTCAATGGTTTTATCATCAACTGCGACCATACCAACACGGGCACCGCCTTCGATCGCCATATTACATACGGTCATACGGCCTTCGATCGACATGTCGCGGAAGACCTGACCGCCAAATTCGATGGCATGGCCTGTACCGCCCGCAGTCCCGATTTTGCCAATAATGGCTAAAACCACGTCTTTTGGAGTTACGCCTTGACCCAATTTGCCGTCAACGCGCACCAACATGTTTTTCATTTTCTTTTGAACCAGGCATTGAGTTGCCAATACATGTTCAACTTCAGAAGTTCCGATACCATGTGCCAAACAGCCGAAAGCACCATGCGTTGCAGTATGTGAGTCACCGCATACCACCGTCATGCCTGGCAAGGTCAAACCCTGTTCTGGACCCACAACATGTGCAATACCTTGGCGAACATCATTAATGTCAAACTGCACCACATTAAAGGTTTTACAGTTGTCATCTAAGGTTTGTACCTGGATACGTGAAGTTTCATCTTCAATCCCAGAAATACCTTCTGAACGTTCTTTGGTAGAAGTCGGTACGTTATGGTCTGGCGTCGCCACGTTCGCGCTTAAACGCCATGGTTTACGACCCGCCAGTTGTAAGCCTTCGAATGCCTGCGGAGAAGTTACTTCATGCAATAAATGACGGTCGATATAAAGTAAAGCTGAACCATCGTCACGCTGTTTTACTAAATGGTCATCCCATAACTTATCGTATAATGTTTTTGCTGTTTGGGTCTCGCCTGCCATGTCGATGTACTCCACTGGACTGGGTAAATTCTATCTCTAATTTTGATTATATCGCTGCGGTCACATAAATCTAATTTATCATTTTTATTAGTTAATAAACTTTTTGGAATCTTTAAAATTGGATTCTAAACAGACCAATATTGATTTTTATTTAATCTAATTTTCCGATCATTTTTTGCAAAATATACGTTTTTACAAATTAAATGAGAATTATTATTATTTATTCATACAGAAAACATTGAATTTATTTTTTTGAGGAATATCGACATGGCACACGTTCAAAAATTTGTTGTAGATAATCAGCGTATGTTCAAGAAAACCTTGAGCTACTACATCATGCACATCACGGTAGCCATGTTAGTCGGTTATTTTGTGACTGGTAGTTTAGCCATGGCAATTGCATTAAGTTTATTAGAACCGACTGTTCAGGCTGTTGCTTTCTTCTTCCACGAAAAAGCCTGGGAGGCTAAATCTGAACAGAGCAATAATGAGGAAATCACAGCCTAAATTCTTTTCTGTCCTTATTCCTCGTTTTGCCACCGCTTACCCTCGGTGGCTTTTTTTATTGATGCATATCCGATTTTTATAAAATATTTTTCTGGGTTCAAGCCGCCATTTCCACCGATCTATTGTATTAGCAATCAATGAATGTCGGATTTTACAGCAATAGATACAACTTTTCCTTTGATTTATTCTTAAAATATTACAACAATAGAGATACGCATAAAAAATCTTTATAGGTGATTAAGATGAATCTCGCAGCCTTTGAAGCCTTTGTAAAAGTCATGGAAACCGGATCAATTTCTCTGGCGGCAGATCAGCTTTTTATTACTCAACCCGCCGTGACCAAACGGATTCATAGTCTGGAAGAGTATTTTGGAGTCAAGCTATTTGAATCAGCTGGTCGTGGTGTACAAGCAACCCATGCCGCGCATTCGCTATTACCGAAAGTGAAAAACTGGCTGAATGAACTGGGCGATATTCACCATACCCTCAGCCATGAGCAAGGCCAGATTCAGGGCAAACTGAAAATTGGTACCAGTCATCATATTGGTCTGCATCACCTTCCAGCACATTTGCGTCAGTATGTACTGCAATATCCGGATGTGACCCTGGATGTGCACTTTGTTGATTCTGAACAGGCGCATGAACAGGTGATTGCCGGTGACTTGGAACTGGCTTTCCTGACTTTACCTCCACATGGCGATGAACGGCTGAACTATGTGACTATCTGGAACGATCCATTGGTGTTTGTAGTTGCTCCATTTCATCCATTGGCCCAGCAGAAGAATCTGTCACTGGAAGATCTGGTGCATTACCCGAGCCTATTACCGTCTGCACAAACCTATACCACGCAAATTACCATGGCAGAGTTTGAGAAACGTGGCGTCAAACCAAAAATCACCATGAGTAATAATCCACTCGAATCGATCCGCATGCTGGTTTCCATTGGTCTGGGCTGGTCAGTACTACCACAAACTCTTGTAAATCATGACTTGCAACAGCTGGATATTCCTCTGGAAATGAATCGTCAGCTTGGCATGGTCTGGCATCCGGGACGTACCCAGTCCAAAGCTGCACAGGCCCTGGTTGAGTTAATGCAACAACCTAAACTCTAAGTCACTTCATTTTAAAATAAGAGGCTGCGATGGATTCAATTCGCAGCATTTTGTTACCTAAATGAGCAACAACTGCATCCTGCTTTGCATTAAGTTTAAGATATTCCCTGCGCGGACTTACCAGTGGAATATCTTAAAATTCTTAATGGAGTCTGATGGATGCAGCCCGATTCAACCTTATTTAAATCTAACCAGCCAAATAGTAAGTCACCTACATATTTAGCAGACGACAGCCCTTGGCAACAGGGCAAAATTCGCCTGCTTCCAACACCTAATTTAAACTTTGAAGACATTTCCACAGCGCGCCATGTGATTCGTGAATATTTCCTGAATACCTTTGACACCTACGAATCCCTGTTTGACTGTCTGCGCAATGAAGAAGCATTTTATGTCAAACCGATTAGCCTGCGTCATCCGCTGATTTTCTATTTCGGTCATACCGCTACTTTTTTTGTCAATAAACTGCTGCTCAGCAAACTGATTCCTCAACAGCTGAACCCATATATGGAAAGTATCTTTGCCATCGGTGTAGATGAGATGAGCTGGGACGATCTGGATGAACAGAATTATGACTGGCCTGAAGTCAGTGAAGTAAAAGCGTATCGGCACCGGGTACGAGCCCTGGTACTGAAGATCATAGAAAATGCACCTCTAGAACTCCCCCTCAACTGGCAGAATCCATGGTGGTCGATCCTGATGGGCATTGAACATGAACGAATCCATCTGGAAACTTCGTCAGTATTGATTCGACAACATCAACTGCAATATGTGCAGAATCATCCACTATGGCATGCCCGAATCCTGACTGGCCCTGCACCAAAAAACCAGCTTCTTCCTGTTCCTGCGGGAACAGTTCGACTGAATAAAAATTTCAATGACCCATATTATGGCTGGGACAATGAATACGGTCTGCATGAAGCGGAAATCAATGCGTTTCAGGCATCACAATTTCTGGTGTCCAATCAGGAATTTTTCAACTTTGTCGAAGCTGATGGTTATCAGCAGCCAGAATACTGGAGTGAAGAAGGTAAAGCCTGGCTGGAATTTATTGAAGCGCAACATCCAAGCTTCTGGATCAAAAAAGAGGATGGCTGGCATTTACGTATCATGCTGGAAGAAATTCCAATGCCGTGGGATTGGCCAGTCGAGGTGAATTACCACGAAGCTAAAGCCTTTTGTAACTGGAAATCACTACAAACCGGTGAATCAATCCGTTTGCCGAACGAAGATGAATGGTATCGGCTGTATGACCATGTCGGCCTGGATCCTAAACGACCACTGCCTTTAGAAGCTAATATTGCCTTGCAACACTCCCCCAATCCTTGTCCGGTACATCAGTTCCAGCAAGGCGAGTTTTATGATGTACAAGGCAATGTCTGGCAATGGACTGAAACTGCAATCTATCCCTTTGAAGGTTTTCAGGTCCATCCAATTTATGATGACTTTAGTACCCCAACCTTCGATGATCGGCATAATCTGATTAAAGGCGGTTCCTGGATTTCAGGGGGTAATGAAGCTTTGCATAGTTCCCGCTATGCCTTTAGACGACACTTTTTCCAGCATGCGGGTTTTCGCTATGTGGCTGGATCAGATGAACCAGTTTCACCTTATCATTCACATTATCAGACGGATGAACTGATTTCGCAGTATCTGGAATTTCAGTATGGTCAGGAGTATTTTGGCGTTCCGAATTTTGCCAGGTCTCTCATTATCCTCGCCGAGCCTTATTTTGTAAAAACTGCCAGAAAAAAAGCACTTGATCTTGGCTGTGCCACAGGACGCGCCAGCTTTGAACTGGCGCAGCATTTTGAACAGGTAACAGGTCTAGATTTCTCGGCACGTTTTATTCAGCAAGGTATAGCCTTAGCGCAAGGTGAAACTTTAGGTTATACCATTCCGGTTGAAGGTGAACTGGTCGAATATAAATCCTGTTCACTGCAAGAGACTGGACTTGATCAGGTTGCTCACAAGGTCGAGTTTTATCAGGCGGATGCCTGTAATCTAAAACCGCAATTTAAGGAATATGATTTCATTCTGGCAGCCAATCTGATTGACCGGCTGCACCACCCTAAAGCCTTTTTGCACGAGATTCATCAGCGACTGAATATTGGCGGTATTCTGATGCTGGCTTCACCTTATACCTGGCTGGACGAACATACCGCGCGTAGTGAATGGCTGGGCGGTTTTCAGCGGGCTGGAGAAAATTGTACGACCTTAGATGGAATACAGAAATTATTGAGTCCACATTTTGAAATGCTGGCTGAACCTATAGATATTCCTTTTGTGATCCGTGAAACAGCGCGTAAATATCAGCATACCCTGTCACAGGTCACTTTATGGAAACGCATACGTTAAAACGCCGAAATCAAATAAAAAGCCAGTCATCGGACTGGCTTTTGGTTTTAAGATACATTCAGATTTCGATGGTCGCATCCTCATGCAGGGATTCATTCAGTTGGTCTACCACGATGGCCCATTCACCATCAGACGCAATCTTTTCAGCGAGAAACTGGCGCTGTGCCTCAGACCAGTAGGGTGCATCCAGCAGATTAAAATCCTTATGCAGCTGATGATCGTTAATGAAGGTTGCAATTCCTTCCTCACTGGCATCCAGGCCCAACTGTTCAAATAGGTGCGTCATGCGTGGTCTTACTTTATTCATTTCAACTACCTCTGAGTTTCCCTTATTCTCATTATGCAAGTTAAGCTTAGCATGAGCTGCAGTGAGCGAGTGTGACAATAGTTTATTTTTCACCTTGAATCTGTGCACATAAAAAAGCACAACCTGAGTTGTGCTTCACAAATTTGAACGCTTCAGATGATTAAATTGACCAGTCCTGAATTTCCCAGCCCTGCTCTTTCGCCAGTGCTTCTAAACGATCATCCGGATTGACTGCAATGGCATGATCGGCATGTTCCAGCAAGAAGCGGTCATTGATTGAATCCGAATAGGCCCAGGACTCGGTCACATCACGGCCTTCCAGCCACTGTTCCAGGCGGATCAGTTTGCCTTTCTGGTAACAGGCAGTATTGATCACTTTACCGGTATATTTACCATCAACAATTTCAGCATTCGTCGCGATAATTTCAGTAATACCAAATTCACGGAAAATTGGCGCAGTAATAAAGTCAGAAGTTGCGGTAATACCGACCAATTCATGTCCTGCTTCACGGTGACGTTCAATTGCCTTAAAACCTTCTGGACGCATTTGGGGACGAATGACTTTTTGCATGAATAGTTGATGTAGTTCAGTCAGATAATCATTGTCATGTTTGGTTAAAAATTCAAAGACAAATTCATTATAGGCATAGGGATCCAGCTGACCTTTTTTATAATCTTCATAGAACTTGTCATTCATGGCACGGTGATGAACAGGGTCAACCAGGCCCTCGTTGACCAAGAATTCCCCCCAAGAATGATCCGAATCTGTATTTAACAAGGTGTGATCGAGATCAAATAGCGCCAATTTCATGAAAATACTCGTAAAAACTGAAATTTAAGAAAAAAATTGTAAATCTATCTCCGCTAGTCGATAGAAATTCGTTAAGATCATAGCAATTTTAACATTTTTAAACTTTGCTTTTTTCGTGCTGGATACAGAAATAAAAATCCCCGAGGGCAAAGGCATAAATTACACAATATTAGGTGCCAAATGATCGACTCTGAAGGTTTCCGACCGAATGTCGGGATCATTTTGGCAAACGATGCTGGACAGGTTTTATGGGCGAAGCGCATTGGACACAATGCATGGCAATTTCCACAAGGAGGTATCCAATATGGAGAAACCCCTGAGCAGGCACTCTACCGTGAGCTGAGAGAAGAAGTCGGCTTACTGCCCGAACATGTCCAAATTATAGCGCAAACCAAAGGCTGGCTGCGTTATCGTTTGCCGCACCGGTACATTCGTACGGATTCAGATCCGGTGTGTATCGGACAGAAACAAAAGTGGTTTTTACTCAAACTGACGGCGTCAGTACAGAACATTCAGCTTGATCTGTCTGACCCGCCCGAATTTGATCAATGGCAGTGGGTCAGTTACTGGTACCCGCTCGGTCAGGTCGTGAATTTTAAACGTGACGTATACCGCAAGGCCATGGTAGAACTGTGTCAGCAACTTCCCAAGGAAAAACCTTAAGAATTGCATAAATATGCAGATTTTTTAGGCAGTTATTGTTATAAATAAAGAAGATACCGGACCCTAAATTACGAAGGAGCAGCGCGAATGTCGAATATGCAACTGGAGACCCTGAGACGTATTGTTCAAGAGATCAATGCGTCAGCCAGTTTGCATGAATCGCTCGACATTATGGTTAATCAGGTAGCCCAGGCGATGCAGGTCGACGTCTGCTCCATTTATCTGCTGGATGAGCGCAACCAGCGCTATCTACTGATGGCATCTAAGGGCCTAAAACCTGAAGCGGTGGGCCATGTGTCGCTGCAAACCGGTGAAGGTCTGGTGGGGCTGGTCGGACAGCGCGAGGAAATCGTCAACCTTGACAATGCCCCGAAACATGAGCGTTTCTTGTATTTACCTGAAACGGGGGAAGAAATTTATAACTCTTTCCTTGGCGTTCCGGTCATGTACCGCCGTAAGGTCATGGGCGTTCTTGTTGTTCAGAATAAAGAACCTCAGGATTT
Organism: Acinetobacter sp. VT 511; assembly: GCF_001077515.1. Taxonomy (NCBI): domain Bacteria; kingdom Pseudomonadati; phylum Pseudomonadota; class Gammaproteobacteria; order Moraxellales; family Moraxellaceae; genus Acinetobacter; species Acinetobacter sp. VT 511. The sequence continues at coordinate 120,755 of NZ_LFRE01000094.1, forward strand.
CTCAGAAGCTGCTGAATCCTTCTTAGTGACGCTCTGTGCTCAGCTCTCCGGTGTAATTGCCCATGCCCATGCAGTCGGCAATATTGACGTGTTCCGCAAACCTAGCAATCTGCCTGCTTATAAAACCTTCCAGGGCGTATCAGGTTCAGGTGGTATTGCTCTAGGTCGTGCCGTGATTCTTTATCCGCCTGCGGATCTGGGTGCTGTTCCGGATCGTGAAGCGGATGACATCAGCGAAGAGCTTGCCCTGCTCGACAACGCGCTAAATTCCGTACGTGAGGAAATCCAGTCTCTCGATGACAAGATGCAGGATGCTCTCATGGCTGAGGAACGTGCACTGTTCAGTGTGTTCCTGCGTATGCTGGACGAAAATGCCCTGCCAGCTGAAATCAAGGAACTGATCCGTGAAGGTCACTGGGCGCAAGGAGCGGTACGAATTGTCATTGAAAACCATGTGGCGCAGTTTGCCCAGATGGAAGATGACTATTTACGTGAACGTGTTGCTGACCTGAAAGATTTAGGCCGCCGGATTCTGGCTAAATTACAGGAAGCTGATGAAAGCCATCGTGAACTGACCGATGAAAGCATCCTGATTGGCGAGGAAATCTCGACCGCAGCGCTGGTAGAATTACCCGTTGATAAAATTGCAGCGATTGTCACCACTGAAGGTGCAATGAATTCACATATGGTGATTGTCGCGCGTGCACTCGGTATTCCGACCGTAGTGGGTGTGACCGAATTACCTATCAATACCCTTGATGATGTCGAAATGATTGTTGATGCGCATCAGGGTCGGGTATTTATCAATCCGCCACGTCGTCTGCGTACCCGTTATAAAGAAATTCAGAAAGAAGAAGAACAGCTCGCCAAAGATCTGCGTCAGTATGAAACCAAGGATGCGATTACCCCAGATGGTGTAGCTGTACGCTTGTTCGTGAATACAGGCTTGATGATTGATGTGGTACGCGGTGTACAGCGCGGTGCCAAAGGCGTCGGTTTATACCGTTCTGAAATTCCGTTTATGCTGCGCGACCGCTTCCCGGGTGAAGAAGAACAGCGTGCCATTTACCGCCAGCAACTTACTCATTTCGCCAACAAACCGGTGGTGATGCGTACCCTCGATATTGGGGCAGATAAAGACCTGCCATACTTCTCGATTGAAGAAGAAAATTCGGCATTGGGCTGGCGCGGGATTCGTTTTACCCTCGATCATCCAGAAATTTTCTCTTCGCAAATTCGTGCGATGTTAAAAGCCAGTATTGGACTGAATAATCTACATATCCTGCTACCAATGATCACCAGTGTCAGCGAAGTAGAAGAAGCACTATATTTGCTGGAGCGTGACTGGGTTGCAGTCCAGGAAGAAGAACAGGTCAAGATCACCAAGCCTAAAATTGGTATCATGCTAGAAGTGCCGAGTGTCCTGTATCAGATTGATGAATTTTCTGAATTTGTCGACTTCTTCTCGGTCGGCTCTAATGACTTGACCCAATATTTACTGGCAGTGGATCGTAATAACCCGCGTGTCGCCAACGTTTATTCGCATTTGCACCCTGCCGTTTTACGTGCCCTGACCCGTTTGGTACAGGATTGTCATCGTAATGAAAAACCGATCAGTATATGCGGGGAAATGGCAGGTGATCCGATTTCGGCTGTGCTGCTGATGGCCATGGGCTTTAATACCCTGTCAATGAGTTCAAGTAATATTCTGCGGGTGCGTAAGACGATTTGTCATGTCCCCATGCCGGATGCTCAGGACTTATTGGAACATGTTCTAAAACTGGATAATCCGCTGGTCGTAAAAAGCTGGATGGAACATTATTTCCGCACGCATGGTCTGGGAGATATGGTGAAAGGCGCGACCCGAATCGTGGGAGCTTAAGCTGCTAAATTTAGCAAAACTGCCATAAACAAAAAGGGAGATAGTCATTTGAGTATCTCCCTTTTTTGTGCTTGCTATAGCCACGTTTTGCATCTTTTTTGCGGTCCGTAAACACTTGGCTTTTGTTGACCTCATGCATGTGTTTGGCCACAAAGTTATGTATTACTGCTTCTGGCAGCTGTTTTTTCTTTGTCATCTTTTCACCTGTTTTTTGACATAGCATCTGAATTGACACTGTACATATATTGCGCTCTATTCAACATATTTCAAGTGGTTTTCAATATTTTTAGGATTTGAAAGATTAGAGAATAGCTTTTAAAAAGAAGCTATTCTCTCCTCCTTTTTAATATTTCATGAAGATGAGTCTTGAGCTAAAGCCCGTTCCAAAATCCTCTCTACATCTCCTTGTTTGGCACTCATCATACCTACTACTCGCCCATGAAACTCACTGTATCGGGTCTGAATAAATGCATTAAAAATAAATTCAGGTGCATGACGTTTTAACAATACAGCTTGAGCTAAAAGAGTTAAACGGCTGACCAGACTGCGCCCCATAAATTGCAGTTCATCTGCAGGCTGCTGGAACAGTTTAAACAGCGTTTGAAGTTCCTGTTTCAGTCTTTCATCCTGCATTGCAGTAGCAGCCAGATCCTGAAACAGTATGTCAATCGATTCCGGTTCACGACCAATGGCACGCAGTACATCCAGACACATGACATTGCCTGAGCCTTCCCAAATGGTATTCACTGGCGCTTCTTTGAAAATTCGTGCCATGATGCCATGATCGACATAGCCATTGCCACCAAAGACTTCCATGGTTTCACCGGTCAATTCTACGGTACGTTTGCAGGTCCAGAACTTGGACGCCGGGGTCATAATCCGCTTCCAGGCCAGTGACAAGGCATCATCATTTTCATAACAGGAAGCCAGATAGAAACTCAACTGCATTGCCGCTTCTGTTTCCAGTGCCAGATCAACCAGTACTGCCTGCATTAAGGGCTGTGCTGCCAGATGCTTGCCAAAAGCTTTACGCTGTCGGGTATAGACCAGACATTGCACCAGCGCCTGACGTAACATCGCAGTACTGCCAACCGAGCAGGTCAGACGGGTATAATTCGCCATTTCAATAATGGTGGGGATACCCCGTCCTGCTTCACCGATCATGATGCCCCAAGCTTCCTGAAACTCGACTTCCGAGCTGGAATTGCTACGATTCCCAACTTTGTCTTTGAGGCGCTGTACATGAATATTATTCTTGGTTCCATCTTCACGCCAACGTGGAACAAAGAAACAGGCCAGACCATCCTGTTCAGTTTTCGCTACGACCAGATGAGCATCACACATCGGTGCCGAAAAAAACCATTTATGACCGGTCAGCAGATAAGCCTGTCCTCGACCTGATTCACCGATAGGCATGGCAAAGGTTTCATTCGCCCGAACGTCGGAACCACCCTGCTTTTCGGTCATCCCCATACCCAGCCAGATTGATTTTTTTTGGGCAATCGGCAGATCACGTTCATCGTATTCAGTAGATAATAATTTATCGCCGATTTTGGCCCAAAGTTCCGGTTCACGCTGAATTAAGGGAATACTGCCAAGGGTCATCGAAGTTGGGCACAGACTGCCACATTCTACCTGTCCACTCAGGTAAAACCGTGCTGCCCAGTCGACCCATTTAGATTTTGATTCAGCCTGATTAAAAGGATGTGCATGACTATCAAACTGACGATTGATGCGCATCCATTGATGCCATGCAGGATGAAATTCAATGTAATCACGACGGCGACCACGGGCATCAAAAGCATGCAGAATAGGCGTATGCCGGTTTGCCAGATCGGCATATTGATAATATTCTGATGAACCGACCACCTGCCCCATTTCATTTAAAATTGTCTGATCCTGACTACCATAGCTCTGCAAAATTTCCTGCAAAGTGGTATCAGTTGCAAACAGGTTATAGTCCTGTTTTTCATCAAACTGATTGCTGATCTGATGGGTTGTCCATGTGTTCATCTTATCTTCCTTAATCTTCATTTTTGTTGTGTGGTTTTCAGTCCAGTATAGAGAAAAAGTGGCGAATACCTATTAAGTTTTCAGTAAGACCATCTATTTTTCATGACTGGTCGTTCTATGAGCTGATTGACCAATAAAAATTCAGGTAATAAAAAACCGGCCCTAGGACCGGTTTCCTATTTCAAGATCGAAAAATTATCGTTTCACATCAAAACGGTCTGCATTCATGACTTTGACCCATGCCTTGACAAAGTCACGCACGAATTTTTCTTTATTGTCATCCTGAGCATATACTTCTGCATAAGCACGAAGAATCGAATTCGAACCAAAGACCAGGTCTACACGTGTTGCAGTCCATTTCTTCACTCCTGTCGCACGTTCAACAATGTCATACTGGTTACGGCCAGTTGCTTTCCATTGATAGTTCATATCCGTCAGGTTCACAAAGAAGTCATTGCTTAAGACACCAACATTGTTGGTGAGGACACCTTCTGGCGCACCACCATAGTTGGTTCCGAGTACACGCATACCCCCAACCAGCGCAGTCATCTCAGGTGCAGTCAGCCCTAACAGTTGTGCACGATCGACTAGCAGCTCTTCAGCCTGAACCACATATTCATCTTTTAGCCAGTTACGGAAACCATCGTATTTCGGTAACAGGTCTTCAAATGAATAGGCATCTGTCTGTTCCTGAGATGCATCGCCACGGCCTGGTGTAAATGGCACCTTGATATTTACACCTGCTGCTTTGGCTGCCTGTTCAATCGCTGCGCTACCGCCCAATACAATCAGATCGGCAATGCTGACTTTCTTCTCAAGACCCGCCTGAATCTCCTCAAGTTTGTTCAATACTTTATTCAGGCGTTCCGGTTCATTCCCTTCCCATTGACGTTGTGGCTCTAGACGGATACGCGCTCCATTGGCACCACCACGATAATCCGAACCACGGTAAGTACGTGCACTATCCCAAGCCGTATTGATCAGTTCGGTTGGGGTTAAACCACTGATCAGTAATTTTGCTTTGAGTTCCTCAATTTCAGCCTCAGACAAGGTGTAGTCCACTTTTGGAATTGGGTCCTGCCAGATCAGATCTTCAGCTGGTACATCTGGGCCAAGGTAACGGGATTTTGGCCCCATATCACGATGGGTCAGTTTGAACCATGCGCGTGCAAATACTTCAGAGAAATAAGCCGGATCTCGGTAGAAACGCTCGGAAATTTTACGGTATTCCGGATCAATTTTCAGTGCCATGTCAGCGTCGGTCATCATCGGATTACGGCGTACACTGGTATCATGCGCATCAAATGGTTTGTCTTCTTCCTTGATGTTAATCGGTTCCCACTGTTTCCCGCCTGCCGGGCTAACAGTTTTTTCCCATTCATAGTTGAGCAGCAGATAGAAGAATTCATTGTCCCATTTGGTTGGGTTGGTGGTCCAGGCACCTTCCAGACCACTGACCATGGTATTCGCCGCGTTACCAGTCCCTTCCGGGTTATGCCAGCCCAAGCCCTGAAATTCGATATCTGCGCTTTCAACATCTGGTCCAAGCAAATCTGCTTTACCATTGCCGTGTGACTTACCTACGGTATGACCACCTGCGGTCAAGGCAACTGTTTCTTCGTCATTCATGCCCATACGGTCGAAAGTGACTCGCATATCCTGTGCCGTACGTAAAGGATCCTGTACACCATCCACTCCTTCAGGATTGACATAGATCAGACCCATTTGCACCGCAGCAAGAGGATTTTCTAGCGTTGAACGATCTTGGTTATTTTCATAACGGCTTTCGGTCGGTGCCAACCATTGGCGTTCATCACCCCAGTACACATCTTTTTCAGGATGCCAGATATCTTCACGACCACCAGCAAAACCGAAAGTTTTCAAACCTGCAACTTCATAGGCCACTGTCCCTGCGAGGATAATCAGGTCACCCCAAGAGAGCTTGTTACCGTATTTTTTCTTGATCGGCCATAACAGACGACGGCCTTTATCGGTATTGACATTATCGGGCCAGCTGTTCAACGGTGCAAAACGCTGATTACCCGTATTGGCACCACCACGTCCATCCTGCTTACGGTAAGAACCTGCCAAGTGCCAGGCAGTACGAACAAACATACCAATATAGCTGCCATAATCTGCTGGCCACCATGCCTGGCTGGTCGTGATCAGTTCACGCAGGTCTTGTTTTACTGCTTCAAGGTCAAGGGAATTAAATGCTGCTTTATAATCAAAGTCGGGATCAAAAGGATTGGTTTTTCTATCGTGTTGAGAAAGAATGTCGAGGTTAAGCGCATTTGGCCACCAATCCGTATTGTGTGAGCTGGCATTTGTTGCTGCTGTACCTTCGTGTTTTTGATGAAATGGGCAGCCGGATGCTTGCAAATCTTGTGTCATTTTGTAGCTCCAAAACTTTATAAAGTCTGTTTGATCTGAACTGTTTAAACATCTTATTTACTTCAACATACCCCTTTTATGTGACAAGCTAAAACAATTTTTATGAATACAAACCATCGTTTTCTTCTATCTAAAAGCTTGTAAATCTATTGTTTATTTATTTTTTGCAATTTTCTAGGGGAAATTGCAGAGAACTGGTGAGTTGATGAAAATTAAACCATCTTCAAGATTGCTTTTGTTATTCGACTAAAGTTATAGAACATAGATGTAAGAAAGGCGCTCCAGCGACAACATGAGTCTAGCAATCATTACAAAGATTGATTTGAATCCTGAGATTTTTAGTTCAAGACGCACTTTTGCGTCTGCTTACTGTTGTCTTTAGGGATGGTATTGGCAAAAATAGACGCCGCTACGCCTATTTAAAACAGTGATCTGAATATGCAGTTTAAAAGGCTGCTATTTGAAGATATTTTCTATCCATATCAATTAAAAAAATAGCTTCTTATAGACGTCCCTGGGTACGTTCCAGCCAGACGGCCTGAGTTTGTGGTTTCACAAACAGGGTAATAATTTCCGGATGGATCTGTTTGATCTGCGCTTCGATCCGGTTGACGCAGGCTTCAATATCATCCGAATTCAGATTATCCATAAACTCCAGGCTTAAAGAAGCAATCACCTGATGTGCACCGATCTGTTCGGTCAGTACTCCATTGGCACTAAATACTGCGATATCCTCCTGCGCAATCAGCAGCACATTTTCCCGCAGTTTCGGATCTGCAGTTTCACCAAGTAACAGCCCTTTTGTTTCACGCGCCAACAGCCAGGCCGATACAGCGAGTACCACACCAATTAGAATTGAGGCCGCCCCATCCAGCTCAGGAATATTTAGCTGATGTGCGAGGAAAATACCCACCAGCGCAATAAAAAGTCCAATCAATGCAGCTGTGTCCTCAAATAACACAGTAAAGGTAGTTGGATCTTTACTGCGTCTAAAAGCTTCAAAATATCCCATTTTGCCTTTGTGTTTGCGAAAGGCTTTTAAAGCCACAAACCAGGAAGTTCCTTCACATAATATCGCAATACCGAGCACAATATAGTTGATCATCGGGTCCCGCATTTCTTCAGGGTGGATGATGTGCTGGATACCCTGATAGATTGATACAATGGCGCCCAAAGCAAAGACCAGTAAAGCAACGATAAAGGCCCAGAAATATAGCTCTCGACCATAGCCAAAGGGATGCAATGCATCGGGGCGTTTTTGAGATTTTTTCATGCCGTGCAGCAGAAGAATTTCATTCAGGGTATCCACTACCGAATGAATAGCTTCACTCAACATGGCAGAACTGTTGGTAATATAGGCCGCGACAAATTTAACCAGTGCGATTGCCAGATTGCCAAACAGCGCAGCATATACCACAATTTTATTAGATTCAGACGACATGCAAATTTGTCCTGGTTTTTATTGTCAAACAGATGGATCTATTTGATTTTTCATTTTATCTAATTGCATCTTAATAAACTGCCGGCATAAATTGTTTATCGTTTTGTTGTTCTCATTTTTTCCAAGAATCTTTATCCTTACAATGTTTATCATCTGTACTGATCAGCACACTTTTTGACTGGAAGTGTGAGCATAATCAGTATGTTTTCGCCTCATTTGCTGAATGACGTATAGGTCCTGAGGATCTGTCATTAGATTATTGACTATGAGGATGTGCAGCAGGTGCAACTGTTCCATGTGGAACATCAGCAGCAAATTTTGGGTTTGATGCACATTACTGAACAATGCGGGAAATACTGTTTATTGTATCTGATGCGACTATCTTTGACTTAAAGCCTGGATTTGAGCTCATCTGCCGTTCTGAAAGGGGCAGAGAAGACATCCCTACCCGGTTTTCTGCATCAAAAACCAGAAAGGAAGCCTTGGCTTCCTTTCTAAATATTTTTTTAATTTGAGTAATACAGCTTAGGATTTAGAAAAATACTGCTCGCGCCATTCCTTCCAGAAATACATCACAATTCCAAACATTACGATCACAATGCCAACAAAGGCATTTGAACTAATGTATTCGTTATTCAAGGTTGCCCCCAAGACCAATGCAATCACAGGTGTCATCACATTGCTTAAAGATACTGTCGACGCTGCCAAACGACGAATGAGCCAGAAATAGCACAGCATTGCCACAATGGACGACAAAATCATAGTAAAGATAAACCCAATGATGGCATTTGTACTTGGCATTTGCGTCGGAAAATGCTGCCAAATAAAAGGAACCAGTGCCAATGAACCGACAGCAGAAATCATCAATGAGCCTGTGGCTTGCGACATCGGCTTCAGCGGTGCATTAATCTGTTTGACCCAGAAAATGGAGCTAATATAGGAGATCATACTAATCACCATCAGCACCACACCCCAAGGATTGACATTGCTTTCAGCAGAGTCGGCAAATACAAACGTTAAGCCACTCACCGCAACCGCCATACCGAGCCATTGCAACCACACCAATTTATGAGTCTTTAAAATCACATGACCGATTAAACCCGCAATCAGCGGTGACAAGCCAAAAATCAATGCCATCAAACCTGAAGTTAAGTAATTGGCAGCAAGATAAATAAACAGTTGTGCGCCAATCAAGTTTAAGCTACCTGCCAAATAACTTTTCATGGACACTGCGTCAAATGGCAGCGGATCACGCATGATTTTAAGTAGGGCTAAGGCAATTAAGGATGCCCCAAAATAACGGATGATCAGCACCCACATGGGATGCACTTCCGCCACACTCCAGACAATCGCAAGTGGCGTCGCTGCCCAAATGAGTACCAACAAAGCATAAATACTTGCCGTGACAATCATGGGAGATGATGAATTTGAACTCATAAACTGCTCAATAAAAATGTATTAGATAGAATCGAACCAAATTTATGTTCAAATCTGCATTCAACAATACGGGGAGCGACAGGGATGCCGCTGGATCGTTTGGGGTATAGGGATATACCCTCAAACGATCAAAAGATTTTTGTTACTTTTAATCTTTTAAAAGTAAAAATCACCTATACGCAAACTTTACTCAAATATAATGACAACTAAGGTCGTGACAACAAAGTAAAGTGCATAAAAAAGCAGACCTAGGTTGCCCAAGGTCTGCCCTTTTGTAAACTCATAAATAACGCAAAGTTATTTCACAAGCTTACGAAGATCTTGGCTCAGATCCAAATACTTATCAGCTTCAAATGCAGCTTGCTTGCTGATCAACTTTTTAAGATGACGCATTTCTTTGGCAGCGTTGACAGTAATACCACCCACGATCACACCATCTGTTACACCGAACAAGACAAATGAAGACTCGCTACGCAATTCAGGTTTGATTTCGCCACGAACATGCCATTCAGCCGCTGCCATATCACCCACGAATTGGTAGTTAATATCAAGCTGATCTGTCCAGAACCACGCTGGGTTTGGTGTAGGATGCTCAACACCCATCACGTGACGTGCAAAAATACCTGCTTGAAGGTTGGCATTTTCCCACGTTTCAACACGGCGGTGGTTACCACAGTCACGAAGCTGAGTCGCAACGTCACCCGCTGCATAAATGTCAGGATTCGACGTTTGGCAGTTTTCGTTGACTTTAATTGCAAGATCAATATCAAGGCCTGCTTCAACCGCAAGCTGTGCATTTGGCACAATACCAATACCGTAAACTACAGCATCCGCACGAAGTTCTTCGCCGTCACCCAAAGTCACCACGATTTCTTCGCCATCAAGCTTGCAGTCTGCAATTGACGTTGAAAGACGAACGTCTACACCTGCCAATTTTTGCTGTTCAAGCAGGAATTCGCTCAGGATGCGTGGCGATGAACGACCCATCACCATTGGACCCATCTCAATCACAGTCACTTCACATTCTTTAAAACGTGCAGATGATGCAAGCTCAAGACCGATTACGCCACCACCGATGAGGATGATGCGTTGACCTTTCTGCAATACAGGTACAAGCGCTTGTGAATCTTCAAGATTACGCAGTGTGTAAACGTGTTTGCCAAGTGCATCGAAGTTTGGCAAACGACGTGCCGCACCACCTGTTGCAAGAAGCAATTTGTCATAAGCAACAACGTCACCATTTTGAAGTTCAACCGTTTTCGCCTCAGCGTTAATTTTTTGCACGCCATTGCCACGGATGGTTTCAACACCAAGTTCTGCCAGTTTTTCTTCTGACAAAATTTCGATCTTGGTTTCTTCAGGACGCAAAATCACGTCTTTAGATAGTGGTGGACGCTCATAAGGAAGATGCGTTTCATCACCGATCAGAATGATTTTACCTTCGAATTTGTTAGCACGAAGTTCTAGGATTGCGCTTGCACCAGCTTGGCCAGCACCCACAATCACGATGGTTTCGATGTTGCTCATGTAAATTAACCTTTTAACTCTGCAGATACGATACCGAAGCCTGCAATCCATTCACTGATGTCTTCATAGCAATGCGTTGTCATTTCGTACTCGCCCATTTCGCTTAAAGCAGCAAATGCCGCCATCCACGAACGAACTTCCTGACCACCACGGCCACCATCACGGCGGATTTCAGCTTCAGTCATGGCTTCCAGTGCAGCAAAATCAGCATTCTTGAATTTTTCAAGCAATGCGATATCCCATTCAGCATTCAGAGGAACTGCAACAGAGGTGTCGCCCGCTGCCAGTTTTTGTCCCACTGCAATGATTTTTGACTGACGCGCGTTACGTGCTTCAGGTGTCGGGTTACGACCCGCAATCAGGAACTCTTCCACTTCTGGTGGTACAGAACCCATTTGCGGAGTCGGTGGATCATGTGACAGACCACCTGTACCCAGAACCAGTACACGCTCATTTTCAAGGTTCAGAGATTTGATGAACTGACCTACAGCACGGCCTAAAGCGATGGTACGCTTCGTGGTTGGCATTGGTGCTGCAGCGCCATTAATGAAAATTGGAATCGTTGGATAACGATCAAGTTTGCCGTCGCACAGGAAGTGCAATGGCTGAGTCACGCCATGGTCGGCTTGCATACGGTAAGAATATGCAATGTCCACACCCTCATCGAGTACACGACGGACCAAGCCCAGTGCTTTGTCTTCTGGTACATCAATGTGTGCATTGTCTTTACCATAGTCCCAGTCCCCTGCAGCAGTCGCACGAATACCCACGCAGAAACTTGGCATCAGGTCATAAAAGAAACCATTGAAATGGTCTGGACCAAAGGTAATGATCAGGGTTGGGTCGTAAGCTTTTACTTCAGCAGACAGTTTTTCAAACGCTTCACGAACAGCCTGTTCTTTGCATTTTTCCTGCGGTGAAGCAAATTCCATTAAAGGACTGTGCGATGCACAAATAAGTTTAACGTCCATGAGAGACTCCTTAAAAGGAAGGCAGCAAAGAACAGGCTGCCGAAAAGTCCATTTCAGACTAGATTTTTATTCGTCAAAGAAACCGGCACGTGGCTGACGTAGACCACGAATACCTAGACCGCATTCTGCATTAATCAGAACACCAGTCAAAGGACGGTTGTTTTGACGAGATGCCAAGAGCACATATGAACCGGTCATGTCTTCCGGTTCAGGCAAGAAATTCAGTGGCATGCCACGTGCAATTTTCTCAGGATCACGCGCATCGAGCAGGCCCACATTTTCCTGGCCGAGCGATGCAGCGCCTTTGATATTCACATTCATACCTGACGGCGCAACGGCATTGACTCGGACTTTAGGTGCAAGTTCGTAAGCCAGTTCTTTCATAATGCCCACCCCTGCATGCTTAGATGCTGTGTATACAGGGCCTCCGCCAGCGGAGTACAGTGCCGAATTAGACAAAGTAAATATGATAGAACCTTCAGAAGCGATCAATGCATCCAGTGCAGCCTTCGCACCGAGGATCAGAGATTTGGTATTAATGCCCATAATCTCGTCAAAGGCTTTTTCCAGCTGCTCACCTGAGGTATTGACGATATCGGCATAGTGATCCCAGATACCGGCATTACCCACGAAACAGTCGAGTTTACCGTAACGTTCTACAGTCGCTTTAACAGCACGGACGTTGTCTTCATAGCTGGCCACATCACCTGCGATTGCCAGCGCGCGGTCACCAAAATGTGCGTTCAGTGCATCGACTTTAGACTGTGAACGCTGAAGAACGGCCACTTGTGCGCCCTCTTCCAGGAAACGTTCTACCAGTGCCCAACCGAGACCTGAACCACCACCAGTGATGAGTGCAACTTCGCCTTTTAGCCACCCCATGATTACTCTCCTGCCATCTCTACGTATAACGCACCATCTTCAAGTACAACCGGGAAAGTTTTGATTGGATCAGTTGCAGGTAGACACAATGCTTCACCTGTTTTTAAACAGAAACGTGCTGAATGCAATGGACATTCAACAGTACCGTCATCTTCAAGGTAACCTTCAGACATAGAAGCATTACCATGACTGCATTTATCGTTCATAGCGAAGAATTCACCGCCATTGTTAAATACAGCAAGCGCTTCGATACCGTTTACGCCGCAATCCACTTTTAACGCTTCGCCTTCGTCTAATTCGTCAACTTGGCAAACAAAAATCTTATTCATTAGAAGAACACACTCAGGTTATGTGAGTTATAGGTAACTTGGTCAAGCGTGATCTTACGGTTGAAGATCTGTAAGCCTAGGCCGCCTTCAACTTTGCGGATCTTGTCATGACGTTTACCACAGTAAATCGTAACGTCTTTCTCTTTCTGGGTACGGTACAGAAGGTATGTCACGTACACATCGTATTCGCCTTCAACTTCAGTCGGCTCTACGATCACGTTGCTCACCATGTGAGTGGTACGTGATGGAGGCTCTTCAGCCCAAGCCATACCTGTTTCCAGACGAGCAACACGACGTTCTAAAAGATCTTTCGTATCGTTGAATACCCAGGTAGTAGGTGGTTCAACTGAACGACGACGGTCACGCGTTTGAGCGCTTGGTGTAGTACGTAGCGTGTAAGAAATATCTTCAGCTAGCGTGTCTAACCATTCGCGGAATTTCCAGTCATCAAGAAGCTTGGCTTCACGATAGAGGAACTGACTAATTTGGTGATGAAGTTCTAAACTGATTTGACTCATTTCATAAGCTCCTTCTCATATTCGTCAGCCGCAGCTTCAACGTCTTCCCATTTTTCATGAATCAATAAATCTGCCCAACGGCGGTACATACCACGTGCTGCAGTTTCAGAGAAAATATAGTTAGTGATACCCGGGATACCATCTTCACGTACTTTCTCGTTGCCTTTACCCATTTCCATAATGAGTTTGTTTTGACGTGCTTTGTAACCACGTAAAACTTTTTGGATTTCGATCCAGTTTTCAGAGTCATCTTGCTCCAGGAAGCCAGCAGGACCGAATGCGCGAGTTGCAGAGCGTTCGAACGCTTCTTTCACTTCTTGAGATGCCTCAGCATCGGCAATACAGAATGCCCAAACTTCAGTTTTGTTTGGACCACGTGGGTGCCATACGCGAAGTGTTGCAGTACCGTTCAACCAAGATAGTGTTGGGAACATAGTGTTATGACCTGCAAGACGCAGTGCACGTACTTCACCTAAACGCTCTTTAACTTCGTCATAAGTTTCGCGGAAGTAGTTGGCAACTTCACCGTCAACCCATACGTTTGCGTCTGGTTTCTCTGTGAAGAAGAAGCCTGAACCGTGACCACGTGAACCGTACTGGATCGCATCTTTGGCAGTTTCCCAAACTGGACGAGCAGTTTGCGCAGCACCTAATTTCTTAGATGATTCGTCATCTGGTTTTGCGCCCAATACTTGGATCGCAGAAGCGTGAGAGAACAAGGCGTGGTATTGGTCAGATGCGAACTGTTCCGCTGCAAATTTCCAGTTACACTCGATTTCCCACTTGTGTACACCACCGATGATTTCAGTACCACCTGGACGACGGTCAACAACGCCATCTAAGTACCACGCGATATCGCCCATGTATTCTTCTAGGTCAGGTGTGGTTTCATCCCAACAAGCAAATACCAAGCCTTTGTAAGACTTCACACGATTCACTTCAACCAGACCCCATTGCTCTTTACATGCACCATGCGGGTAAGCACGATCTTCAAGCGGGATATCTTTTAAAGAACCGTCAATGCCATATGACCAGCCGTGGTATGGGCAAGTAAATGCACGGGTATTACCACAGTCAGCGAAGCTCACACGCATAGAACGGTGACGGCACTGGTTTAAAAATGCTTTGATTGAGCCGTCTTTTTGACGTGCCACAATGATTGGATCTTCACCCATGTAGGTATTGAAGAAATCACCAGCCTTAGGAATTTGGCTTTCATGGCAAAGGAATAACCAAGTACGACCGAAAACACGTTCGAGTTCTAATTCGTAAATGTCAGGATCTGTATAAATAGATGGCGTAATACGTCCATTTTGTGCATCGACTAAAGCATCGATTTCGCGCACATCAATTTTTCCACTCATGAAAAGCTCTCCTGTGACCTATCTTTGGCACAAAGTAATAGACTCAACTTTTCAACGATGATGGATTTGACAGCGTTTTTCGGGAAATATTTTTTTTGTTTCAATTAAGAGCTTAAAACAATTATTAAGCACGTGAATTTTTATATTAAAACATCTATTAATTCCGCCAGAGCATTTAGTTTATGAATGGGAAAATAATCTTCACGACATAGTTGTTTATAGATTATACTCTTCTGAAATTATAGTAAGACATTTTTTGGATTACTCGACGGGCTAGTTTTATGGAATTACGACATCTTCGTTACTTTATTACCGTTGCTGAAGAACTGAACTTTAGTAAGGCGGCACTCAAACTTTATACGGCACAGCCTTCTTTGAGTCAGCAAATCAAAGACCTGGAAGAAGATGTCGGCGTAAAGCTACTCAACCGTACTAAGCGTAAAGTCGAACTCACTGAGGAAGGTGCTGTATTCCTTGAACAGGCACGCCTGACGCTGGCTCAAGCAGATAAAGCGATTGCCATGGCACGCCAGGTATCACAAGCCAAGCAGCAGATGCTGCGCATTGGTTTCGTTCCTGTAGCAGAGATGAAAATCTTCCCTTATGTGCTGCCAAATCTGCGCGTTCAAAATCCAGACCTAAAAATTGAACTGCTCAGCCTGAATAACACTGAACAGATGAAACTGCTCAAAAAAGGTGAGCTAGATCTGACCTTTACCCGTCATAACTTCAACAGTGACGAGATTGAAAGCCAGTTTGTCATTCGTGAACCGTTGATCTTTATTCTTCCGAAAGATCATCCACTTGCGAAATATGACCGTATTCCGGTGAAAGCCCTCAATGGCATTGATTTTATTATTCCTTCAGCAGAACAATCATTGATACTGCACAATGCTATCCTGGACTTCGCTAAAGCCAATGGTATTGAATTTAATATTGTGCAGAAAGCAGACAATATTCTGTTTAACATCAATTCGATCGGGATTGGTTTAGGTTGTACTATTCTGCCAGGCTATATCGCGCCACTGACCATGAACAATACGGTGATTCGCCCCTTAGACGTTGAGCTGCCTTATCTGGATCTATATGTCAGCTACCGTAAAGATGGCAATTCGGTTGCAGTGAAGAAATTCCTTGAATTACTGACACGTGTATTCTATCTCGATATTAATCGCGATCAGTAAAAATAAGCCTTTAGCTTAATCCCGACGCGCTTACTGACAAGCTCAGAGGCACGTTTTTTATTCTCCCAATTCAAATGTATATTTTTTAATCAAACAGAAACATCTGTATTTAACGTTTTAATCTATATTTCAGCCAGCTGCTGTATTAAAAAAATCTATCAAAATTTCCAAATTGATTATTTACTACTCAAACCATCCCCTGCTTTTACAACTTAAGTCTAATGCGATTTTAAGGGTAAGAAAAAAGGATTTAGACGCCAAAGATATTGTGCAAATTATGTTTGAATCTAAATTAGTGGTTAATGAGAATCACCCTCATTGAATGCATTTGAGTTCATCTTTTTAAGTATAAAAAAAGGATGGCTTCAGCCATCCTTTTTCACCAAGCTACGACTTATTTTACGCCGTGAACAGCCAGATAGTTTTTAATGACAGTATTGAACTCATCTGCTTTTTCAACTTGAGACCAGTGGCCACATTGGCTGAAAATATGCGCATCAGCATTTGGCACGATGTTCAGGATGTCCCAAGTACGAGAAACTGGAATCACCACGTCTTGAGTACCGTGAATCAATAATACAGGCACAGTGATGTCTTTCATTTTTTCGAAGTCTAACGGGAATTCGAAACGGTCACGGTCACGTGCGCCAACCACATCCATCAAACGGTTTGATGCATAGTCATTGGCAGCAGAAGCAAAACGTACTTTCACCAGTTCGTCAGTGATCAGGTCTTTATTCACGACAAACATAGAAAGAGTTTTCTTGATACCTTCTTCAGTTAATACTGGATTTGCGTGTGCTTTCAGCGCAGCAGTCTGTTTTGCACCACCAGTACCCATAGACACGATACCTAGAACACGTTCAGGATAATCAAGTGCCATCTGGAATGCCAACCAGCCACCCAGAGAGTTACCCACTAACCAGGTTTTTTCAATGCCAAGAGTATCTAGAGTACGGATCGCGTGATCAACCCAAGCACGGATACCATAAGCAGTACCTGGTGCAACAACAGTTTGACCATAACCAATCGTGTCAATTGCGATACAACGTGCTTGTTCACCAATTGCAGGCAGGTTCAACCACCAGTTTGCAGCAGCAGATACACCAGTACCAGAACCATGAAGGAATAGAATTGGTGTACCTTCACCAATTTCGTGGTAGTGAGTCAACTCATCTTCTGCAGTTTCAATCCATTTGTCTTCTAAGCCAAAGAATGGATCTGTTTTATAATCAGGGATTTGAACAGTGCTCATGTTGATTCCTCGTACAGTCTTTAGCTTGCGTGTCCATCTATTCAGAGGTCGACGGCAAGTTGACTCTTTAAAAAATGAATTTTTACAGCTTTATATTAACCGCTTAGCACAGCTCAACTGATACAAAATTACGATTGCATACTATAAAAAATATATAACTTAAGATATTGTTTTATATAATTATTTTTAAAATAATCCCTTATAAATACTCAGGTTTTAAATTTTAAAATGATATAAAAAAGAGCGGTGTCGATACACCGCTCTTTTAAATTCTCAATTTTAGAATTTATAGGTATAAGTTGTTGCAATACGATGTTCCTGCAAATCAAAGCCACCTGCAATATTGTCATAGTTGGTATCGATGAACATGTATTGGAAACCTAAGCCTTTTAATTTACCTTCAGGAACAACATAATTAACAATTACATTGTTTTCATCTTCCTTACCACGCTTATTACCAGCACCATTATCTACGTTCCATCCTTCAAAATGACGTAAAGTTGCAGTTAAACCTTTTGCACCTAGCTCTGAGAAGTCATAGGTATAACCGAGATTCCATGATTTTTCGTCTTTACGAATAAAACTTGCTACAGACCAGTTGTCTAAATATGGTTGTGGAACCCATCCGCCCAGAGTCGGGAACATAGTGGCTCTCGTACCATGATCACCAAACATTTGTTGATAGCCCAACTGAACTGTATGAGCACCCTGATTTACTTTTAGGCCTGCAGAAACCGCCTGGCTATCAATATTGCCATAAAGTTTGTCACCAGATTCACTGTTATCAAAGTAGCGAACGTGTCCATCGAGCTTAATCTTTTCACCGACAGTTGTTTTATAGTCTGTACCTATATAATGCTGTTTATAGATATTGGTCATATCAGCATACCAATAGCTACCAGTAAATTTAGGTGTGAATTGATGGTCGATTCCTACGATATACATACCGTCATCAGTGGATAGACCTGCAGCTTCAGCTTTAGCAAAATCATTTTGCGGCAACAGCGTTAAATTTTGATATTGATTATCATAACGCGTATTAATACCATCAATATAAGCCAAGGTCAGTTTAGTGTCTTTGATATCTTTAGACTCTAACCATGCGCCACTATAGGTCGTTAGCAATTGACGAGATGGATCAAAGAACACCACTGGTGACATTGGTAATAGATCACCCACCTTCAACTCTGTTTCAGATACTTTAACTTTTAAGGTTATGCCCAACCTGGCATTATCACGTTCAGTCTTCTGATCTTTGTTGCTATATGGCATGTGAATATCATTCACATTATCAGGAGATTTCAAACCTACGGCATATTGTGCTAATAGATCGGCACCTACCTGAACCCCACCACCGATATCGTGATAACCAGACTTAGCATCTAGTGTTACCGCTTGCGTCCAGTTACCATAGTTTTTTTGAGATTCATTATCATAATTACGTTCTAAATAAAAATTCTTAAATTTTAATTGAACGTTACTGTCGTCAATAAAATCAGCTTGAGCAGCTGTTGTTCCTAAAGTCGCTGTTGCAGCAATGATTGCTATCCATAAATTATGACGACGCATTTTCTTTGTCCTTAACCAACATAAGAAGTAATGGCTGCATCATGCTGAACAACGTATTTATTTAAAATCCGACCACAGTATTAACTTTTTGATCCCAATTATTTTTCTGGATTTATTTGAATATATTTATCATTTCTTTAATATTTTTAAAATCTTAGATATTTTTTATTATTTTACTAAACAATATAACTCTTTGTTCTATATTTCAAATTCAATATTAAAAAATAGACCTCTTTCATAAATCATTTTTTTGCTCAGTTCCAAGTTGTAGATTCCAGCGATTAAATTGAATCTCAAACCAAGCCTTTTACCTCTATTTCGATAACGCTCAGCAAGGATTTTGAAGGTTTTCAGGCTGCCAAATACATGCTCAATTCCGATTCTTCTTTTATTGATTTCCTGATTATAGATTTTCAATTCAGGATCCAATTTACAGTGTCTTTTGGCTTTTAATGGCAACAGGCTATTCGGATACAACACATAAATCCCCTGATAGCCTTTATCTGCAAGGATAAAAGCCCCAAAAGGAATCTGGTTTAAATTGCGTTTGAACAACTCGAAATCATGCACTGCACCGCGACTGGTACATAAACTCAGAATTTGCTGAGTTTTGTAGTGAATCATGGCCTGTACTTTAAAGGTATGGGGCTTTTTCTTGCCGCTATAGCTTTTCTTCTGTTTTTTTAGGCCTTTGGATTGGAATTTCCGTGGCATCCACGATCACAACATTCCAGTCGATGCCTTCGCCCTCGGGTAAATCTTTGGGTAAATTAAACAGATTGGACCGAATCAGGCAGTCTTCAACATGACGGACAATTCTTGAGGCTGTGGGCTCTGAAACCCCGTAACTCGTCGCAACGTGAAATAAGGTTCGGTATTCCCGCCAATAGCTCAGACAGAGCAGAACCTGATCCTCCAGGCTTAACTTGGGCGGTCTGCCTTTGGCAGAGACATGCTTCTGCAATTGCTCAACCATCAAATAGAAAGTTGACCATGAGATGCCTGTGTATCGCTTGAACTGAGGGTCAGAAAGCTTGTTTGAATCGATGTATTTCATCCGTTGACTCAAGCATTAATGCGGAGATCCTGTAGCTGAGCGAGTGCCGGGTTTTGAGCTTTTACATGAATTGCTGCGTGTTGGAGAAAACTATCGATGGGGCGTATATCTGCTTGGTTCTACCCCTGAGGTGATTCAAGAAACGGCAGTTCGGTTACAACAGCAATATCCGGCGATTCGAATTGTGGGTTATCGCGACGGTTATTTTGGTCCGGCTGAGGATGAACAGGTCGTCGCTTCCATTCGAGAAGCAGCACCTGATCTGTTGTTTGTAGCACGTGGGGCCGACACCCAAGAACCGTGGATTCACCAGCACAAAGATGCACTACAGGTTCCCGTAACCATGGGCGTTGGCGGCAGCTTTGATGTGATTTCGGGCAAAACCAAACGTGCGCCTATGCTGTTCCAAAAGTTAAGACTGGAAGGTGGACAAATCCCCCTTGAACTCCACAAAATTGATGCTCCGATTGGCAAGGATAGACATCACAAACAGCGCAGACGTGTCTCCGAAAGTGGACAGGAAGCTGTTACTCATGTGAAGATCGTCGAAGTGTGGGAACGAGCAACCCTTGTACGATTGAAGCTGGATACAGGACGAACACACCAAATTCGTGTACACCTGAGTTACGCGGGATACCCGCTTATTGGCGATGCGTTGTATGGAGGTAGAGCGGATGCCATTGGTAGGCAGGCTCTTCACGGAGAGATGCTTAAGTTTAGTCATCCGTTAACCGGAGCGATGATTGAAGTGAACGACCCTTGGCCATCCGACTTCACACAATTGGCAGAGCGAGAGGGGTCTTACTAATACACTATATAAGTTAGACTAACTATTTACACGAAAATGGAAAGGACAGAAAC
>NZ_LFRE01000095.1:0-91382 GCF_001077515.1 Acinetobacter sp. VT 511
TCGTCCTAGAAAGGCGTTAGATTGGCTTACACCATTAGAGAAATTTGCTCAGCTTGTTGATTATCATATGGCTTTTGAAACTGTCGCACCTCATGTTTGAATTCGCCACGTCTTTGCCCAAGAAACTCTATCTTTAAAAATATTCTTTCCACTTGGAAGTGTTTGATTGAGTATGTCTTTTGAGAGCTTTGAGCGTTCAGCTAATATATTTGCCGCATCTGAAATTTTTATAGGCTCATTTAACTCAAACAATAACTTCATTAAAGGAAGCATCAATTGATCATAAGTAGGCAATGACATTCAATAAACTCTTTTTTAAAGTCTAATTTTCATGCAGTATAAATAAAAAAAGAGCGCCTAAGCGCTCTTTTTTTATTTTGAGATATCAGGCATCTCTTTTAAAAATTCCTCACTGCCGCGAGCACAGCTCTTAGCGTAATTTAGGCAAGAAGCTTCGCTTCTTGAAACCCCTAAATTACTCCCATTCAATCGTCGCAGGTGGTTTAGACGATACGTCATAAACCACACGAGAAACTTCAGCAATTTCATTCATGATACGAGTCGAGATTTTATCTACCAGCTCGTATGGAAGGTGAGCAAAACGAGCTGTCATGAAGTCAACAGTTTCAACTGCACGAAGTGCAATGACCCATGCATAACGACGACCATCACCTACAACACCAACAGATTTAACAGGTTGGAATACTGCGAATGCTTGCGCAGTTTTGTCATACCAACCGCTAGCACGAAGTTCTTGCATGAAAATGTCATCTGCTAAACGGAGAATGTCAGCATATTCTTTTTTCACTTCACCCAAAATACGAACACCTAGACCCGGACCCGGGAATGGGTGACGATAAAGCATTTCAAATGGAAGACCTAAAGTGGTACCCAATTTACGTACTTCATCTTTAAACAGGTCACGAATTGGTTCAACCAGTTCAAATGCTAGATCTTCTGGTAAACCACCCACGTTGTGGTGTGATTTAATCACATGTGCTTTGCCTTGTTTGCTTGCAGCAGATTCGATCACGTCAGGGTAAATCGTACCTTGAGCCAGGAAGTTTACACCATCAAGCTTACGTGCTTCTTCAGCAAATACTTCAATGAACTCACGGCCGATGATTTTACGTTTTTTCTCTGGATCAACTTCACCCGCAAGTGCAGTCAAGAAACGCTCTTCAGCATCAGCACGAATGACACGGATACCCATGTTTTTCGCAAACATGTCCATAACCTGGTCGCCTTCATTCAGACGAAGTAAACCATTGTCCACGAATACACATGTCAATTGATCGCCAATTGCACGGTGTAAAAGTGCCGCAACAACTGATGAATCTACACCGCCTGAAAGACCGAGCAGTACTTTTTGATCACCAATCTGTTCACGAAGCTGTTCAACACGAAGGTCGATAATGTTTTCAGAGTTCCACAGGCTACGGCAACCACAGATATTGTGAACGAAGTTAGACAGTAACTCTTTACCTTTGGCAGTATGAGTGACTTCCGGGTGGAACTGAATACCATAGAAACGGCGTTTTTCATCAGACACCATTGCGACCGGACAGCTTGGTGTGCTGGCAGTAATCTGGAAGCCTTCTGGAATTTGAGTCACTTTGTCACCGTGGCTCATCCAGACTTTTAATTTGTCTGCTGAATCTTCAAGATCGCCAATAAGACCATCACGGATTTGAATGTCTACTTCAGCATAGCCAAATTCATGTACTGTACCTGGCTCAACCTTACCGCCAAGTTGTGCAGACATGGTTTGCAGACCGTAGCAAATACCCAATACAGGAATGCCCAAGTTGAACACAACTTCTGGCGCACGCGGGCTGCCTTCTTCGTGAACGCTCTCAGGACCACCTGACAAGATGATACCGTTTGGATTAAATGCACGAATGTCTTCTTCAGACATGTCATAGGCAAACATTTCAGAATATACGCCAGACTCACGTACGCGACGTGCAATCAATTGGCTATATTGAGAACCGAAATCCAAAATCAGGATACGATCTTCAGTGATTTGAGTATTGGTAGTCATGACAAACAACTATAGAAAGGCAAACGAAAGATAAGCGCCGTATTCTATCATTTTTCGCTGCATTACGCACACTGTTTCAAGGCGCTTGAAATATATACATATTTAGCACTGCATCTTGATCAGACTGAATTTTTTATCAGATCTGCTTCAATCCTTGATTCAAGATTGCATGAGATTGAAGCAGAACTTTAAATATGGTTATTTCACTTTTTCGATACTAATCACATCAATATCGGTAGGTTTCTCACGATGAGTATCTACCTCGCCAAGCACACGAACGTTATCGCCCGCTTTTAACTTCAACGGTTTCCACAGGTCATCATCAACATCAATAATAATCGTGCCACTACTGTCTCGAAGTTCAAAATCATCACTCTGCGGTGCAACTTGACGCACAATTTTACCTGTTAAGGTTACACCAGTTTCATCCGGCATTTTTTGTGCTTGAGCAATGCTGACTTTATTTTTTTGAGCTTCAGCAAGGAGGGCCTGATCTGACTTTGCCCATGCACCGCCACTAACAACGAGTCCCGTCATTAATACAGCTAAAATTTGCTTTTGCATTCAATATACTCCTTAAACAACAGGTCTAAATTCCTGATTCTATCTAAGCAGAGTGAATGCACTGAACGAAGCTTAATTCGGTAAAGCTAGTTTAATGTTATGTATCCACAAAAAAAGCGGTCTTAGACCGCTCGATTGGAGCGTTGCTTTGTTATTGGTGCTCAATCAGATGATCAAAACTGAAGCGACCTGCACCCTGTAATACCAATAGCAATAAGCCACCTGCCATCGCAAAGTTTTTCATAAAGTTCACTGCATCCTCAGGCGTACCATGAAATAAAAATGCAGTCACTAAGCTAAAGCCAGCCAAGAGTGCTGCCACTACACGGGTCTGCAAGCCAAATAAAATCGCTAAACCACCACCCAATTCCAGCAAAATCGTCACAGGTAATAATTCAGCAGGAACACCCATAGCTTGCATATAACCAACCGTTGCTTCATAACCAGCAATTTTGCCCCAACCTGCCACAATAAAAATATAAGCCATTAAGGCACGTGCAGACACGAATGTTACGGATTCAAGTACAGGATGAGCAACAAGATTGGCGATAATACGATTTGGATTCAACATGATAAAAACTCGAAGATAATTGCTAAAACATGAGCACATCTTATAAGTTTCATTTTTAATTATTAATAACCAAAATAAGATTCATCGTTTTATTTTTAGAATGATGAGGCTGGAAATAGACCACTTTTGATGCTGACTTTAAGCCTAATCACTGTTAGGATTTGGGCACACTTTTGCTTGTACTGGCGCCATGGAACTGCTTGATTTTATCCTACATGTAGATGACCATCTGCTTGAATTCATCACTAATTATGGGGTGTGGATTTATGCCATTCTTTTCCTGATTATCTTTGTAGAAACGGGACTGGTAGTCATGCCTTTCCTGCCGGGTGACAGCTTGCTGTTTGCTGCAGGGGCACTTGCAGCATCTACTGGGGCCATGGATCCGTGGGTACTGATTCCGCTCCTATTTGTGGCGGCAGTACTGGGCGATACACTGAACTATCATATTGGCAAGTTCATTGGGCCGCGTGTGTTTGAAGTTGAATCGCGCTTTATCAATAAAAAACACCTACTAGCAACCCAGCAATTTTTTGCCAGACATGGTGGCAAGACGATTATCTTTGCCCGTTTCGTGCCTTTCGCCCGTACCTTTGCTCCTTTTGTGGCCGGTGCTGGCAGCATGAATTATAAATATTTCCTGAGCTATAACGTGATTGGTGGTTTTTTGTGGATCAGCTCTTTTGTGATTTTGGGTTATCTGTTTGGAAATATGCCAATCGTTAAAGATAACTTTACCTATCTGATCTTCGGCATCATTATTATTAGTGTATTGCCAGGCATCTTCGGTTTTGTTCAACAGAAGCTGAAAAAGAACAAAATGGCTTAAATCCTGATCGCTGAATTCAGTTAAACAAACTGATGATCAGCGGAATCAGGCAAAGCAGCAAAAACAGGACCGACCCTTTATACATGAGGTCGGTTTTTATTTTCTCCGACTCCCTTGCCAGAATTGCCTGACCGAACGCCATCCAGAAGACAAACACCGGTAATGTCACCAGACTAAATATCGCGAAGACCAGTACGAAATTAGTTGGATTTTCCCAGGTCGCCATGGGAAAAATACCGGAAGCAAACAAAGCCGCTTTAGGATTTTTTAAAGTCGCAGTAAACATCTGCCAAGGCCGGATCATCGGGTGCTTATGATTATGCTGCTCTAGCTGCCTGGCTTTAAACAACCGGAAGGTCATCCAGCCTACAGTAATTGTGCTCAGTATATGCAGCATGCCCTGGAAATTCGGCCAGATCGGGACAGCAAGATGTATCAGCAAGGCCCAGACATTAATGGCATAGAAGTAACCCAGCAGAATAGCAGGTATATATAAACTGGTTCTGGCCTGACCATGTTGATGTGCCGCACTGGCAACCAGTGCATTGCCTGGGCCCGGAATCATCAATACTGTAATCACAGCCAGAATAAATAGCCAGTTTTCGATCATACGCAAACTTACCGCAAAGAATGGCGCAACATTAACGAATCTGCTCAATATATAACAAGATGAAAATTCTCATAAATTTGTTCCGAGCAGTCATTCCAGCTAGTTTTATATGCAAAATAACGCCCCTTTCCGGACTGCGATGCTAAAAAAATGCCGACCTCAGTCAGCATTTTTATTTTTTATCTTCATCATTATATTTTTGGTGCAGCCTGGCGAATGATCAGTGGGCAGCTCTTATAGCGCGCTGCCTGAACAATCGCTTCCTGCTCACCTAAAACACGTGCCAGTTCGGTCTTCTTGGTATTAGAGGACTGACCCATATTCACTGAAATACTCGGCCCAATACCCCAACCACTATGGCTACCCCAGCCGCCACCCACACCGACGCCTACGCCTACGCCAACACCCGTTCGTTTCGGCGCTTGTACACCATTGTCGATATACTGCTGGATACGGTTATATTCGCCTTGCAGCTGACCGCAGTCATAGGACTGGTATTGGGTTGGCGACACATAGGTCGGCTTGACGGTCGTAGCACAGGCACTTAACAAAGCCAGGCCCATTACGCCAAGACTGAATTTCATGAGTTTCATGCTGGAATCATCAATCTTATTTTTGCTCAATCTCATTGAACAACGATTGATAGGCCTGAGTCAATTTATGATCAGTAGCCAGATGAATTAAGGGCTGATTTTTCTGATGAGATTCTTTCATGATCACCGATGGCGGCAACATATTTTTCAATACCGGCAAGCCCTCATCTTTCAGCTGTTGCACTACCTCACGTGGCAGTTTGGCCTGAGCCTGAAACTGATTGACCACAATTCCTTCAATTTCAAGACGGTCATTATGGTCGTCCTGGGTTTCGATGACATTTTCAATCAGGGTATGCAGAGCACGTTTGGAAAATACATCACAGTCAAAGGGAATCAGCACCCGATCTGCCGCAATTAAAGCTGATAAGGTAAAGAAATTAAAAGCCGGCGGCGTATCAATAAACACCCGCTCATACTGACCCGTTAACTGTTTTAAGGCATCACGTAGTTTATAGATCTTATGTTTGGATTCCAGTGCATGTGCCAGTGTGCCGAGACTTGGGCTGGCTGGAATCACATCCAGATGTTTAAACGGTGACTGGTGCACATAGCTTTCCAGGCCTTTAGTGCGGGTTTTCAGAATTGAGCCGATGGCATTGCCAATCAAACCCTTGTTCTGCTGGCTGCCCAGCACTTCATCAAAATAGTTTTCAATATTGGGTTCTAATGCAGGCTTGTCTCCCGAATAGGTCGCATCATCACCAAGCAGATACTGGCTGGAATTGGCCTGTGGATCGAGGTCAATGAGCAGGGTTTTGTGCCCCTGATGTGCACTGATTGCTGCCAGATTTACAGCAATACTCGACTTCCCCACGCCACCTTTTTGGTTAAACACCACACGTGTACGCATTAAAACCCCCTATTATTTTTATCAATCTATTTAAAATTTAGCCAAACAAAATGATGTTATTTTCTAGCCAAAAGTTGGCTTGATAATCACAAGTGCCATAATTGCAGCTAATGAAATAATTGCAATAACCAGGCCAGCACGACGTTGAACCATCAGGACAGAGTCATCTTTTTTATAGGCTTTCATCAAAGATGAAACCAGTACCAGAAATAAAATGACCTTGGCATAGAACCAGGGTTGTACTTCAAAGTTTTTTATCACTAGCGAAATGACGCCCGTCAAAGCAATTACGGCAAGTGCCAGATGCTGCAAGGCAACAAATAGCTTGCGTGCAACCGGATTAGGTAAATTGCCCTGTGTACCAACAAACAAGGTAAATGCACGTGCCAGAATCGCGATAATTGCCAGACTGGCCGCTGACATATGGATAATTTTGACTAATAATTGGGTTTCCATATGTTCCTCTTAGTTTTTTGGGGCATGTGCACATTCAGGACTGGTCGTATCCTGACCGCTCCACTCTTCTGGAACAAAAGCATGGATTGCTAATGCATGGATTTTTTCCGGGCTCAGTAAATCGCCTACTGCGGCATAGACTTTCTGATGACGCTGTACCTGACGCAGGCCTGCAAAAGCTTCACTCACAATTACCGCTTTAAAGTGTGATTCCTTACCCGGGTAATAGCCACCGTGACCAGAAGACTCATTTACCACCTCAAGATGAGATGGAGACAGGGTAGCCAGACGCTCTCTTAAGACTTGTTCAATACTCATGGCCTTCTCCGCAATTACAAATGATCCAAATTCTATTCAGTATACCCTGTTCTGTCATGAGTTTTACTGTGCTCAAGGAGAGTTAAAGGTTGCCAAGGCCCTGTTTTAACAAAATTTTGCATAAATTTTGTCGATTTATAGCGCTGAATTGGCTGAATTGATTTTATTTTATGCAAACGGTGCAAGATTTTTCATAAAGTTATTGACCCTGTTTTTGCATGCTGTATTATACACGGCATGCGGGAATAGCTCAGTTGGTAGAGCACAACCTTGCCAAGGTTGGGGTCGCGAGTTCGAGTCTCGTTTCCCGCTCCATATTCTTTTTTGTTTAGTTTTTTAATAGTAAAAAATTATTCGACCCTGCGGGAATAGCTCAGTTGGTAGAGCACAACCTTGCCAAGGTTGGGGTCGCGAGTTCGAGTCTCGTTTCCCGCTCCAAATTTAAAAGGCCCTAGTCGAAAGATTAGGGCTTTTTTTATTTTCAGCTTTTGGCCAGATTAAAGTTAGATGCCTGGTTGAATATCTATTTCTCTGGGTATTTCCACAATCCCCTACTTCAATTGATTTATTGATTTAAAAAATAAAAATTGCTTTCTTCAATCTACATCCATAATTTTAGCTTCGTTATACAAAATTACATGCATTAGCGAGGTGCGTATCATACATGGCGCCTTTCTACACTCCAATGTGGTCCGAGCACAAGCGCATTCTATTGATTGGATCATAGTCTTTTTCTGTATTTTCTAGCCTTATATTTACCAGCAAAATAACAAACAAGGAACTTATAGATATCTTTTTCAGTACAGAGAAGCTTTGCCTCCTATTTATTCTATCCCGATGAGCTGTTTATCTTTAATTTCAGGTGATCAGTTCCTCATTAGAAAATACTGTTTTTTTATTTGACGCTAGTGTAGAAATATCTAAATATAAAATCCGAACAAGAAGTTAAGAGAAAATAATGACAACAAAGATAGAGGTAAATTATCAACCCGATATTTTAGGGGCTGGCTATGAACAGGCCACCTTAGATCTTCCGAATGATTATGAAGGTCAGGTGGTGGCGACCCTCGTTCGCAAGAAAGCAGCTGAAACGACTAAAAAGGCGGTGCTATATATCCACGGTTTTATCGACTATTTTTTCCAGACTGAAATGGCAGAGCGTTTCAATGAGCAGGGTTTTGACTTTTATGCGCTGGACCTACGTAAATATGGCCGCTCCTATTTGCCGCATCAGAAGTACTATAACGTTCATAGCCTGTCAGAATATGATGCAGAAATTACTCAGGCACTGGATATTATCGGTCAGGAAAGTCATGACGCCGTGCTGCTTTGCGGACATTCAACGGGGGGCTTAACCACAACCTTGTATGCAGCACATCATCCTGATCACCCCCTGATTAAAGCGCTCTGGGCAAACAGTCCCTTTTATGACTTCAATATGAGCCGTCTGGAAAAGAAATTTGCCATTCCTCGAATGGCAGCAATGGGCAAACGTTTTCCAAACTTGCTGTTCCCAAGTCGTCTTAATAAGTGGTATGTCCCGAGTTTGCACGCCAGCCATCATGGTGAATGGAACTTTAACCTCGAATGGAAAAAAGTCCGTTATCCCATGGTGCGTTTGAGCTTTGTACATGCCATTCATGAGGCGCAAAAAGAACTGCATCAAGGTCTTCAGTTAAGCATTCCTGTCCTGATCATGCATTCGCATCAGACGACTTATCCACGAAAATTTAATCGTCATGCACAAAGCAGCGATGTGATTCTGGAAGTGCAGGATATGATTCAGCATGCCAGAAAAATATCGGGCGATGTCACCTTGTGCGAAATTCATAATGGCTTGCATGACCTGGTCCTGTCAGAAAAAGCGGTACGGGAACAGGTCTATCAACAGCTGTTTGAATGGTTACAGACCAAAGGACTTTGAACAGTTCATAACCCTTATTATTTGCAAGATAGCGGGAAGGAAAATGATAAATGACCTTCCCCCAAAATTTGCTCAAAGATTTTTCATCAAGCAGGTACTAATTGTTATTTTTTAGCAAGCTTATATGTGCGAAACATCATGTTTTAACATTTTAAAAATTTAATATTTATAGGTTAATAATTTGATTTTTATTAAAAATAAGGAAATCTCCTTACCCCCTCTTTGTTACCTTTTGTAGCACGCTTGTAAACCCTCGACATAGCGTCAGATTTGCTCTTTATATTAGCTATAACTCTTCATTCCAAGATGAGTCTTCGTCTCTCAGCTTTATTTCTCTCACAGCTATAACAATCAATGAAAGGACAAAAATATGCGCTATGCAGATCCAAATACTGACGGTTCAAAAATTCAATTTAAAGCACAATATGAAAATTTTATTGGCGGTAAATGGGTGCCGCCTGTCAAAGGTGAATACTTTGATAATATTTCCCCAGTCGATGGCAAAGTTTTTACCAGAGCACCACGCTCCAGTATTGAAGATATTGAACTCGCACTCGATGCCGCCCATGCTGCCAAAGCACAGTGGAATAGCTCATCACCGACCACACGTTCAAATATCCTGCTCAAGATTGCCGATCGTCTAGAGGAAAATCTGGAATTGCTTGCGGTGGCAGAGACCTGGGACAACGGTAAACCGATTCGTGAAACCCTGAATGCAGATATTCCGTTATGTATCGACCACTTCCGTTATTTTGCTGGTTGTATTCGCGCGCAAGAAGGCGGCATTTCAGAAATTGACGAAGACACCATCGCCTATCATTTCCATGAACCCCTCGGCGTTGTCGGTCAAATCATTCCGTGGAATTTCCCAATTCTCATGGCCGCATGGAAACTGGCTCCGGCTTTAGCTGCAGGGAACTGTATTGTGCTGAAACCAGCAGAACAAACCCCTGTCAGTATTTTAGTGCTGGTTGAACTGATTCAGGATCTTTTACCACCCGGTGTACTGAATATTGTTAATGGCTATGGGGTCGAAGTCGGTCGCCCACTGGCGACCAACCCTCGTATCGCAAAAATTGCTTTTACCGGTTCAACCGCAGTCGGCCAAATGATCATGCAGTATGCGACCGAGAATATTATTCCGGTAACGCTGGAACTCGGTGGTAAATCACCGAATCTGTTCTTTGCAGATGTGATGGATCAAGAGGATGAATACCTAGATAAAGCCCTGGAAGGTTTTACCATGTTTGCCCTCAACCAAGGAGAAATCTGTACCTGCCCTTCACGTGCACTGGTACAGGAAAGTATTGCCGACAAATTCCTGGAACGTGCAGTTGAGCGTGTCAAGCGCATTAAGACCGGTCATCCACTGGATACCGACACCATGATTGGCGCACAGGCATCGCAAGAACAGCAAGATAAGATCTTGGGTTGTATCGCCACAGGCCGTGAAGAAGGTGCTCAGGTCTTAACAGGTGGTGAAGCACGCCATGAAGTAGGTCAAGGCTTCTATATTGAACCGACCATTTTTAAAGGCACCAATGACATGAAAACCTTTCAGGAAGAAATTTTTGGACCGGTGCTTGCGGTCACCACCTTTAAAGACTTTGATGATGCCATTAAAATTGCCAATGACACCATTTATGGCTTAGGTGCTGGTGTCTGGTCGCGTTCAGCCCATACCTCTTATCGTGCCGGCCGTGCGATTCAGGCAGGTCGCGTCTGGACCAACTGTTATCACATTTACCCTGCCCATGCGGCATTTGGTGGTTATAAAAAATCAGGGATTGGACGCGAGAACCACAAAATGATGCTCGATCATTATCAACAAACCAAAAACTTGCTTGTCAGCTACTCGACCAAACCCGCAGGTTTCTTCTAATTCCTGTCTAAGCAAAAGCGAACTTCAGTTCGCTTTTTTATTGACTTGGTAATTTTATCTTAAACAAAAAAATAACCGTCCCTCTATCCCAATAAAATCATAAAGCTATCCAAAACAAGTATATATCCCTCTATGATAAGTATTGATTTTTTTAATATTTTCAATTGGATAAAAAAAATACAAAAATTAAAAACTTCCATATAAAGTCGGCTTTCTTTGCCGAAAAAGACTGTGTATAACAATGTTCAGTTTAGGGAAATCAATAAGCATAGGCAAAATTGCTCAAAAAGCGTTAGACTATGCAACCAATAATGTCATGATTCGGTCTGAACAAGATCAAAAAAGAAGGTGAAGGTTGATGCCGCTCAATACAGTTGAAGAGCTTGTAGCAGATATCCGTGCAGGAAAAATGGTCATCTTGATGGATGATGAAGATCGTGAAAATGAAGGCGATTTAGTCATTGCTGCCACGCACGTGCGTCCTGAAGACATCAACTTTATGATCACTCATGCTCGTGGTTTAGTGTGTCTGACTTTAAGTAAAGAACGTTGCCAACAGTTGAATCTTCCATTGATGGTAGATGCTAATGGTGCTCAACACGGGACCAACTTCACGTTATCGATTGAAGCAGCTGAAGGTATTTCTACCGGTATTTCACCTGCAGAGCGTGCGCATACCATTCAAACCGCTGTGGCGGCTCATGCTAAACCTACGGACATCGTACAGCCTGGTCATATCTTCCCATTGATGGCACAGCCAGGTGGTGTCCTGCACCGTGCAGGTCATACCGAAGCAGGCTGTGACTTATCGCGTCTTGCAGGTTTAGAACCAGCATCGGTCATTTGTGAAATCATCAATGAAGATGGCACCATGGCACGTCGTCCAGACCTTGAAGTCTTTGCCGAAAAGCATGGCTTGAAAATTGGTACGATTGCTGACCTGATTCATTATCGCATGACCAATGAGCAGACGGTTGAACGTTTAGATCAGCAAACAATTGATACCGAATACGGTACCTTTGATCTGTATCGTTACCGTGAGTTAGGTAACCCGGATATTCATGTGGCACTAGTCAAAGGCGAGCCGAAAGAAGGCGTAACGACTGTACGTGTCCACGGCTTTAACCCGACACGGGACCTATTAAAACTGAATAAACAGGACGGCGAACCGGCCTGGAATTTAGACAAGGCACTTAAAGAAATTGCAAGTAGTGATCGTGGTGTCCTGGTCTGGATCGGTCAACGTCATTTACAAGATCTAGGTCCTGCGCTCGATACTTTAAAAGCACCCAAAAATGTGAAATCCAATGCTGCACTGTCGCAGCAGTATCAAACGATTGGTGTCGGTGCACAAATTTTGCGTGATCTAGGCGTAGAAAAAATGAAGCTGCTGAGTTCACCATTACGCTTTAATGCATTGTCAGGTTTTAATTTAGAAGTGGTGGAATACATCACTGCACAACACACATCTTAAGATAAGAATCGAGGTTATTATGGCTGTTCGCCGTATTGAAGGTATGTTACATCTCGCGAACGAAGACCGTTATGCGATTTTAGTTGGTCGTTTTAATAGCTTTGTTGTTGAACATCTGTTAGAAGGTGCCGTTGATACATTGAAACGCCATGGTGTATCAGAGGATAATATCACGGTCGTTCATGCACCTGGTGCCTGGGAACTTCCAATCGTTGCAAAAAAATTAGCAGCGACTGGTAATTTCGATGCCATCATTGCCTTGGGCGCTGTGATTCGTGGTAGCACACCGCACTTCGATTTCGTGGCAGGTGAATGTGCCAAAGGTTTAGGCGTAGTTGGTCTGGACGCTGGTCTTCCTGTCATTAATGGCGTACTCACTACGGATAGTATTGAACAAGCGATTGAACGCTCTGGAACAAAAGCAGGCAATAAAGGTAGTGAAGCTGCCTTGACTGCGATTGAAATGGTTAACTTGTTAAAGGCTATTTAAGGCTATGTCGCAAACACTTCAAGCAACTTATGCTGCAAAACGTAAAGCACGTCGTTTTGCTGTACAAGGAATTTATGAATGGCAAATGAGCCACAACCCTGTGCATGAGATTGAAGCACGTACACGTGTGGACAATGCCATGCACAAAGTGGATCTGAGCTATTATCATGAATTGTTGACTCAAGTGGTTGCCAATCATGAAGCATTGGATGCTTTGCTTATCCCTGTGCTGGATCGCGAACTTTCTGCACTTGACGGTGTAGAACTCGCAACACTTCGTTTAGGTGCGTATGAGCTCAAGGAACATCTTGAGATTCCATATCGTGTCGTTTTAGACGAAGCAATTGAGTTAGCTAAACATTTTGGCGGTGCAGACAGCCACAAATACATCAACGGTGTATTAGATCGTTTAGCGACAACTTTACGTGCAGCAGAAAAACAACAAGCAAACTAAGTTTTAAGTAGATTTGTTGTATGGCTGAGTTTTCGATTATCGACACCTATTTCAATCGTAAGAATCAAGATTCTGTCGATTTAGGGGTCGGTGACGACTCAGCCTTGCTCACTCCCCCACCCCACCAGCAATTGGTGATTTGTGCCGACACCTTAGTTGCGGGTCGACATTTTCCTTTAGATACGAACCCACATGCCATTGGCTGGAAATCCGTTGCCGTCAATTTATCTGACATTGCCGCGATGGGCGCCACACCGCATAGTATTTTATTGGCATTGAGCTTACCCCAAATTGATCATGCTTGGCTCAAAGGCTTTAGCCAAGGGCTATACGACTGCTGCGATCAATTTGGCGTGCGTTTAATTGGTGGTGATACCACGCAAAGTCCACATCTGACTCTATCTGTCACAGCACTGGGCTGGGTCGATACAGGCCTTGCTGTACCACGTTCAGGTGCCCAAATCGGTGATCTGATTTGTGTTTCAGGTACGGTTGGCGATGCGGCATTTGGCTTAAAGCATTTAGGTCATGATCTACAAAAACGTCTGGATTATCCAACGCCACGTTGTGCTTTAGGTGCTGCGCTTAAAGGCCTGGCCAATAGCATGATTGATGTTTCGGATGGTTTGGCACAAGACTTGGGACATATTTTAAAAGCCTCGGATGTCGGCGCAAAGCTGCAACTTGAAAACTTACCACTAAGTACTGCCCTGCACGCCTTAAATGATGAACAAAAATGGCAGTATGCATTGGCGGGTGGCGACGATTATGAATTATGTTTTACAATAAGCCCGCAAAATTATGAAAAATTATTGCAAAAACAACTTGATGATTCGATTAGTATAATCGGCACAATTCACCAACAGCGCGGCTTAACTTTTGAAAAAGATGGCGTAGATCATTTGCTTCAATTTAATGGGTATCAACATTTTGCATAAACCTTCAATCAATTTTAAAGCCATGTCATGGACCGACCGTTTTATTGTGTTCTGTGGTGTTGGTTTTGGTTCTGGCCTATTACCGAAAGCGCCGGGTACGTTTGGTTCAGCTTTTGCCTTATTGTTTATTCCGCTATGGCTTGCAATTGACCTATCGAGCACCATACTAGCCATCATTCTGATGTCGCTCATTGGCATCTATATTTGCGGGCATACGGCTAAAGTCATGGGTGTACATGATGATGGTCGCATTGTCTGGGATGAATTTGCAGGTCAATCCATTACCTTTTTGCCTTTGCTCTATCTGAATGAAATGAGCTGGATGTGGGCATTGGTCGGTTTTGCTCTGTTCCGTTTATTCGATGTCTGGAAGCCCTGGCCGATTCGTGTCATTGACCGTCAAATTGACGGCGGTTTCGGCATCATGCTGGATGACATTATTGCTGGCCTGTGGGCGGCCCTTTGTATTTTGCTTTATTTTTACTTCACTGTGGCATAAGCCATATTTAGGATTAGAACATGTCAACGACTGTGATTATTCTTGCTGCAGGTAAAGGAACCCGTATGCGTTCCAGCTTACCGAAAGTATTACAACCCCTTGCAGGACGTCCTTTACTGGGTCATGTCATTGAAACGGCAAAAAAATTAAACGCAGATAATATTATTACGATTTATGGTCACGGTGGTGACCGGGTTCAGGCTGCTTTTGCAGAGCAAGAGATTAAATGGGTAGAACAGGCTGAACAGCTGGGTACCGGCCATGCAGTGCAAATGACCTTGCCTGTCCTGCCACAAGACGGCGTTTCGCTGATTCTTTCCGGCGATGTGCCGTGCATTAATCCTGTAACCTTGCAAAAATTACTCGATGCTACTGCAGAAACCGGTATTGGTCTGGTGACGCTTACCCTGCCGGATGCCAATGGTTATGGCCGTATCGTACGTGAACAAGGTCAGATCCAGGCCATTGTTGAGCACAAGGATGCTTCTGAAGAACAACGTCAAATCAAGGAAATCAATACCGGTATTTATGCCGTCAGCAATGCCAAGTTGCATCAATGGCTACCACGTTTAAGCAATGACAATGCGCAAGGTGAATATTACCTGACTGATATTGTGGCGATGGCTTTGGCAGATGGTATGCAAGTTGCATCTGTAGAACCTGAGCAGGCTTTTGAAGTTGAAGGGGTAAATGACCGGGTGCAGCTGGCTGCTTTAGAGCGTCAGTTCCAGGCATTTCAGGCCAAACAGCTCATGCAGCAAGGCGTACATCTGATTGATCCAAGCCGTTTTGACTTGCGTGGCAATTTAACCGTCGGTCAGGATGTCCGCATTGATATCAATGTGATTATCGAAGGTGATTGCGAGTTAGGTAACAATGTTGAAATTGGCGCCGGCTGTATTATCAAGAATACTAAAATCGCAGCGGGCACCAAGGTTCAGCCATATAGTATTTTCGACAGTGCCATCGTCGGTGAAGACACCCAAATTGGCCCATTTGCACGTTTACGTCCAGGGGCAAAACTTGCCAATGAAGTTCACATTGGTAACTTTGTTGAAGTGAAAAATACCACGATTGGTCTAGGCTCTAAAGCCAACCACTTTACCTACCTGGGTGATGCTGAAGTTGGTGCAGGCTCAAACATCGGTGCAGGGACCATTACCTGTAATTATGATGGTGCCAACAAATTTAAAACAATTATTGGTGATCAAGCCTTTATTGGCTCGAACAGTTCATTGGTGGCACCTGTGAGAATTGGTAACGGTGCTACAGTCGGTGCAGGCTCGACGATTACCCGTGATGTGGAAGACAACAGTTTGGCAGTAGAGCGCTCTAAGCAATTTGCCAAAGAAAACTATCCACGTCCGCAAAAAATCAAGAAATAAGGGGAACAAATATGTGTGGTATCGTCGGTGGCATTGCAGAACGCAGCATTACCAATATTTTGATTGAAGGCTTAAAACGCCTAGAATACCGTGGCTATGATTCAGCAGGTTTAGCCCTGATCAACAATCATCAGGTCCTGCGTGAACGCCGTGTCGGGAAAGTTTCCAACCTTGAACAGGCGGTGAATGAATCACAGATTAGTGGTTCCCTCGGTATTGCACATACACGCTGGGCGACCCATGGCAAACCGACTGAAGAAAATGCCCATCCGCATATTTCTGAAAATGTTGCAGTGGTGCATAACGGAATTATCGAAAACTATCAAGAGCTTAAAGATGATCTTGAAGCTTTGGGCTATGTGTTTACCTCACAGACCGATACTGAAGTCGTTGCCCATCTGATCAATGATGCGCTGAAATCCACCCCGAGCCTGTTAGAAGCTGTACGCCAAGTGGTTCCGCAACTAAAAGGTGCTTATGCACTGGGTATCGTACATACTGACCACCCTGATGAACTGATTACCGTACGTGAAGGCTCTCCACTGGTGATTGGTGTCGGCATTGGTGAAAACTTTATCAGTTCTGATCAACTGGCTCTGTTGCCGATTACCAACCGTTTTATCTACCTGGAAGAAGGTGATATTGCCCGTATGACCCGCACCACCATTGAAGTCTTTGTCGACGGTCAACTGGT
This sequence comes from Acinetobacter sp. VT 511, assembly GCF_001077515.1. Classification (NCBI taxonomy): domain Bacteria; kingdom Pseudomonadati; phylum Pseudomonadota; class Gammaproteobacteria; order Moraxellales; family Moraxellaceae; genus Acinetobacter; species Acinetobacter sp. VT 511. The sequence goes on from NZ_LFRE01000095.1 coordinate 16,579, forward strand.
GAATCGCCCAGTCAAAGAACTGGATGCTGCGGTCAGCAATGCTTCTAAAGGTGAATACAAGCATTACATGCTCAAAGAAATTTATGAGCAGCCTGAAGCGATCAAACAGACGATTTCCCAAGCCTTAAATGGTAATGATCTGCGCGAAGATTTCCTGGCAAATGCCGTTGAGGATTTTGCCAAGATTCAGCAAATCCAGATTATTGCCTGCGGTACCAGCTATCATGCTGGCATGATCGCCAAATACTGGTTTGAACAGCTGATCGATCTGCCTTGCCAGATCGAGATTGCCAGCGAATTCCGTTATCGTACGCCGGTGATTGTGAATCACACGCTGTATGTATGTATCTCCCAGTCCGGTGAAACTGCCGACACTTTGGCTGCCTTACGTGATACACAAAAACGTGCGGCTGCCAAAGGACTGGATATCACCACCATGACGATTTGCAACGTAGCAACCTCCTCGATGGTACGTGAAACCAATCACAGTCTGCTGACTTTGGCAGGCCCTGAGATTGGTGTTGCATCGACTAAAGCCTTTACCACACAGCTAGCTGCACTGATGCTGTTGGTACTAAAACTGGGTACAGTCAAAAACACAATTTCAGCAGAACAGGTGGCAGCCATTAGCACCGACTTATGGCATATGCCAAAGGTAATTTTAGATACCTTGCATCATGATAATGAAATTTTACGCCTTTCTGAACTGTTTGTAGAAAAGCAGCACTGTCTGTTCCTAGGCCGCGGTACACATTTCCCGATTGCGCTAGAAGGTGCCTTGAAGCTGAAGGAAATTTCCTATATTCATGCTGAAGGTTATGCGGCAGGTGAACTGAAGCATGGTCCATTGGCCTTGGTCGACAACGACATGCCCGTGGTGATTCTGGCGCCACAGGATGACATGCTGGATAAACTCAAATCCAATATGGAAGAAGTGCAGGCACGTGGTGGTGAGCTGTTCGTCTTTGCTGATGAAAACAGTGGTATTAAAGCCAAAGACCGTCAACATGTGGTCCATATTCCTGCAGTCAATGCAGTACTGGCCCCGATTGTGTATAGTATCCCGGTGCAGTTACTCTCTTATCATGTGGCAGTGCTACGTGGTACGGATGTAGATCAGCCACGTAACTTGGCAAAATCGGTCACTGTAGAATAATTAGAATTGAATCAAGGCTGGGGAACTGGCCTTTTTCTTCTGAATAGAGAGCCTATAAATGACAAAACTGACGTGCTTTAAAGCCTATGACATTCGCGGCAGATTGGGCAGCGAACTCAATGAAGAGATTGCTTATAAAATTGGTCGCGCCTATGGACAAATTTACCAGCCCAAAACCGTTGTGGTCGGTTGTGATGTTCGCCTTAGCAGTGAAGATTTAAAACAGGCCACTATCCGCGGTTTAAATGATGCGGGCGTTAATGTTCTAGATTTAGGTATGACTGGGACTGAAGAAGTTTATTTTGGTGCCTTCCATTTAGATGTGCAAGGTGGTATTGAAGTCACTGCCAGTCATAACCCGATGGATTATAATGGCATGAAACTGGTGCGTGAAAATGCCCGCCCGATCAGTGCCGATACAGGTTTAAAAGAAATTCAAGCGCTGGCTGAAACAGGTACTTTTAATGAGGTTGCAGAAAAAGGCACAACCAAAAAATATAATATCCTGCCTGAATTTGTCGATCATCTAATGACATATATCGACCCTGCAAAAGTTCGCCCGTTAAAACTGGTGGTGAATGCCGGTAATGGTGCTGCAGGTCATGTGATTGATGCAATTGAAGACAAATTTAAAGCTGTAAACATTCCAGTTGAATTTATCAAGATTCACCATGAAGCGGATGGTAACTTCCCAAATGGTATCCCTAATCCAATTCTGGTTGAAAACCGTAATAGCACCCGTGAGGCGGTCATTCAGCATGGTGCGGATATGGGGATTGCCTGGGATGGTGACTTTGACCGCTGCTTCCTGTTCGATGAAAAAGGCCAGTTTATTGAAGGCTATTATATTGTTGGTCTGCTGGCACAGGCTTTCCTGCTGAAACAATCTGGTGAAAAAATTGTGCATGACCCGCGTCTAGTCTGGAATACGCTGGATATCGTGGAACAATACCAAGGGATCACGGTGCAGTCCAAGTCAGGCCATGCCTTTATTAAAGATGTGATGCGTGAACATAATGCGGCTTATGGTGGAGAAATGAGTGCCCATCACTATTTCCGTGACTTTGCCTACTGTGACAGCGGCATGATTCCATGGTTACTGGCGATTGCAGTACTGTCTGAAACACAGCAATCTTTATCTTCGCTGGTTGAGGAGATGATTGCCAAGTTCCCGTGTAGTGGTGAGATCAACTTTAAAGTGGCCGATACCCAGGCAACCATTCAAAAACTTTTCGATCATTATGCCGATCAGAAACCTGAAATTGATCAGACTGATGGCGTCAGCCTGAATTTTGGTAGCTGGCGTTTTAATGTGCGCGCATCTAATACCGAACCTTTATTACGTCTAAATATTGAAAGCCGTCGTGACCAGAATCCACGACCAATGCAAGACTATGTGGATGAGCTGACCCAGCTGATTCAAGGCAGCTGAAGTCAGAAAAAAAGAGCCAGATGGCTCTTTTTTTATGCTTGATACTTATCTGAAAAAATTAATCGCGATAGCCTTGTGGATTCTGCTTTTGCCAGTTCCAGCTATCTGCCAGCATATCTTCCAGACCATATTGCGGTTGCCAGCCCAGCTCTTTTACTGCACGGGTATTATCAGCAAAAGACGTTGCCACATCACCTTCACGACGCAGAGCGATTTCAAATGGAATCTGCACCTCGTTGACCTGCTCAAAGGTATTTTTGATTTGCAAGACTGAACAGCCTTGTCCCGTACCAATGTTCCAGGCACGGCAACCTTGTGCTCGCAAACGGTTAGTCAATGCACATAAATGCGCATTGGCCAGATCCACCACATGAATATAATCCCGTACGCCTGTCCCATCTACCGTATCGTAATCATCACCAAAAATAGACAGTTTTTCACGACGGCCTACAGCCACCTGAGTCACATACGGCATCAGGTTATTGGGAATCCCTTGCGGGTCTTCACCAATCTGCCCACTTTTATGCGCACCAACCGGATTAAAATAACGCAACAAGGCAATTGACCAGCGATCATCGGATGCCGATAGCTTTTGTAATAGCTGCTCTACAATCAGCTTGGTATAACCATAGTTATTGCTCGGCATACCGGTCGGCATATCTTCATTTAAAGGCGAGATATTGGCTTCATCATAGACTGTAGCCGAGGAACTGAAGACTAGACGGAATACACCAGCGCGCTGCATGGCCTGTACCAGGCTGATGGAACCTGAAATATTATTTTCAAAATACGTCAGCGGAATTTGCTGGCTTTCTCCTACGGCTTTTAGACCAGCAAAATGGATCACAGCATCAATTTGATAGGTACTAAAAATCTGATTCAAAATATTTTGATCTAGAATATCACCCTGAATAAAATCCAAAGATTTCGAAGCCAAAGCCTGCACACGATTCAGAGATTCTTTAGAACTATTAGAAAGATTATCTAATACCACGACTTCATGTCCGGCATTTAATAATTCCAGACAGGTATGTGAGCCGATATAGCCGGCACCACCGGTTACCAGTACTTTAGCCACGTTGTCTCCCCATTAATATTGCAATTAAACCTTGTGTCGAGGCATCCAGCGCGGATACATCCGCCTGTTCACCATTTAAAATCGGCAAGAGCTGGTTGGCAATTTCCTTGCCTTTTTCGACGCCCCACTGGTCAAAAGGATTGATATTCCACAGCACTGACTGCACAAACACCTTATGTTCATACATGGCGATCAGCATCCCCAGACTATAAGGATTGAGCTCTTGCATTAAAATAGTTGAACTCGGCTGGTTCCCTGCATACTGCTTATAGGTCGGTAGGTCGGCCAGTTCACTGGCATCAAGCGCCTGATTACCAAAGGCCAGTAGCCGCGACTGTGCCAGACAGTTGGATAGAGCCAAATGATGCTGTTCAATCAGCGCATCGGCATTGTCGGCATAGGTAAACTGGTTCGCATTATAGCGCTGAACCGGCGCAATAAAATCACTGCTGACCAATTGGGTGCCCTGATGCAATAACTGATAGAAAGCATGTTGGGCATTCGGTCCGACTTCTCCCCAGATAATCGGGCAGGTATCCCATTCTACTTTCTCGCTATTACGCTGAATGGATTTACCATTGGATTCCATTTCCAGCTGTTGCAAATAAGAAGCAAAATATTTTAACCGGCCATCATAAGGCAATACTGCATGGGTTTGTATATCCAGGAAGTTGTTGTTCCAGACCCCTAACAGTCCCATCAACACCGGAATATTCTGTTCAAATGGTGCAGTCTGGAAATGCTCATCTACCGCATGGGCACCCGCTAAAAAGTGCTGAAAACCCTGTACCCCAATCGTCAATGCAATAGGCAAGCCAATACAGGACCAGAGCGAATAACGGCCACCAACCCAGTCCCAAAGCAGGAACTGATTTTCCGGTGCAATTCCCCAAGCTGTCATTTTCTCCGGCTTGGTCGAAACCCCAATAAAATGATGCTGGATCGTGCGCAGGTCTTGTCCTAGGGTTTTTTCCAGCCACAGGCGTACCGTTTGTGCATTAGAGAGGGTGTCAATGGTACCGAAAGATTTGGAGGAGATAATAAACAGTGTTGTTTCAGGTCGCAGCTTATGCAGCAGATCAGACAGCTGGCTGCCATCCATGGTCGATACGAAATGTACATTGAGGGGACGCTGAGTCGGCTGTTTAAAGTCAGACAGGGCTTGACTGACCATCAGCGGTCCCAAATCCGAACCGCCTACCCCGATATTGACTACATCCTGAATCACTTCACCGGTAGCACCGCGGTACTGTCCAGCATGGATTTTTTCTACCAAGGTGAACATGCGCTGTAACTGGGTATGCACCTCGGCAGCCAGTTCAGGATGCTGTTCATTCTGCTCAGGCAAACGTAAGGCCCAATGCATTGCAGCACGCTGCTCGGTGTAGTTAACCTGTTCTTGGGAAAACAGCCGTTTGATCCACTGTTTCAGATCTTGTACCTGTGCCAGTTGCACCAAAGCCTGTAGCACCTCCTGATCAATGCGGTGCTTGCTAAAATCAAAGGTTACCGGCTCCAGATTCACCGAGAAGTGCTGAAAACGCTGAGGATCTTGCTGAAACAGCTCTTGAAGATGCTTGTTTTCAAACTGCTGTTTTAAAGTATTTAATCGGCTTAAAACAGTCTCTTTCTCTTCGAGGGGATAAGGTTGCTGAATTACACTCATTAACGTCCTACTCCCTTATAGGCAAAGCCTTGTGCTTTCATATAATCCGGATTATAAATATTCCGTCCATCCAGGATCAATGGATGCTGCATTTGATTCAACAGGCTGCGGTAATTGGGACTCCAGTATTGTTTCCAGGCTGTGAGCACGCATAGGGCATGTGCTCCATTTACGGCCTCGTACTGATCTGTGCAATACACCAGATCATCGCGTTGTCCGTAGACTTTTTCAATTTCCGCCAGGGCTTGAGGATCATGCAGCTTGACGGTCACCCCTTGAGCCCAGAGTGCGGTCAACATGGCATGAATCGGGGATTGCTGGATACGCGAGGTATTTTCCTTAAAGGATGCTCCCCAGATCGCTACAGTTTTCCCGGCCAGATCACCATGGTAATAATTCCAAAGCTTGCGAAATAGCAGTTCTTTTTGCTGCTCATTAATTTCCCAGACCTGGGCCATTAGCTGGCTTTTCGCGCCGGTACCTGACACAGTACTGGCCAGGATCTGAATATCATGCGAGAAGTTTTCGCCACCGAACCCGGCCCCCGGATACAGATAAGATGAACCAATCCGGCTATCCGCTGCCAGCCCCTGGCGTACATGCTCAATATCAATACCAAGTTTTTCAGCCACCAGAGCCAGATCATTGATATAGCTGATGCGCGTGGCCAGCATGCCGGACACACTCAGTTTGGTAAATTCGGCATCCAGAACCGGCATAAACAGGTATTGCTGTTCACGCGGGAATAACGGCCTGAGCAGTTCCTTCAAAAGTGTTTTTGCCGTTTCATTGCTATAGCCGACAATAAGCTGGCTGGCTTCGGTCAGGCTGCGTAAGGCATTACCTTCCTGAATCACATCTGGCAAATAGATCCAGTAATCTTCTGAAAGAATTTGCTGGAATTTTTCGGTACCGTGTAGCCCCAAGGTAGAAGCATTGATCATCAGTTTTGGATGGATAATCGGGCGCTGCTTGAGCTCACGCAGGATTTCTAGGCCTTGAATTTCTTCAGTCGGACTTAAGCTAAACAGATAGACATCAATATCTAAAGGAATCGCCTCGAACTTGCAGTATTGTAAAAAGCCCTTGGCATGCTGCTTGTTCAGTAACTGCTGTACGGCTTCATCCTGTGCATAAACTTGCTCGGAAGACGGTTTTTTCAGCAAATCACACCAGTAGACCTGATGACCACATTCTGCCAGTAAGGCTGCCATGACACCGGCATATAGGGTCTGACCAAATACTGCAATGTTCATAAGGATCCTTGTTATTGTTAAAGTCTGTATTTAGAGCGTCAGTTCTTGAATCAGGGCTTTAAAGGACTCACCCAGTACCGGATGATCCACACCATAGTGCAATACAGCTTTGAGATAACCCAGTTTACTGCCACAGTCAAAGGTCTGGCCTTTCATGCGATAGGCCTCTACCGTATCAGTCTGCTGTAACATGGCAATCGCATCGGTCAGCTGGATTTCATTGCCTGCACCACGTGGGGTCTGTTCCAGTAACTGCATGATTTTTGCCGGCAGGATATAACGACCCACTACCGATAAATTTGAAGGCGCCGTTCCCACCGCCGGCTTTTCTACAATACCTTGCATCACGATGCTTTGTCCTTCAGCAGGTGATTCTGCGACATCCACAATGCCATACTGATCCACCAGATGATCCGGTACGGCTTCGACCATAATCTGCGAAGCTTGTGATTCATTAAAGCGTTGAATCATCAGGCTTAAATCATTTTCTGTGCCTGAGTCTTTGACCAATACATCTGGAAGTAGCACAGCAAAGTCTTCTTGACCCACTACTGCTTTGGCACAGAGCACGGCATGACCTAAACCAAGGGGTTGTGGTTGACGTACGCTGATCACGCTGACATGTGGCGGCAGAATTTCAGTGATTTCCTTAAGCAGATCAAATTTCTTTTTTTGCTCCAAGGTGGTTTCCAGCTCAAAACTACGGTCAAAATAGTTTTCAATCGAGGCCTTAGAGCTATGGGTGACCAGAATAATCTGTTCAATCCCCGCAGCGACCGCTTCTTTCACCACATATTCAATCGCTGGACGGTCCACCACCGTTACCATTTCTTTAGGAATAGATTTGCTGGCTGGGAGAAACCGGGTACCCAAACCTGCGACTGGCAAAATGGCTTTCTTAATCATAAATAAACTTCACTTAATTAACTTTAATTTCTTTACCACGTTGATAGCCATCAACATAATATTCAAGCTGTGACAAGGCCCAGTCAATATCTGCCTGCATGGCAGAAAGTTCCTGCATTTTATCAAACACTTGTGTAATTTCCTGTAACGGAACGTGTTTTTCAAATGATCTTAGAATACGACTGTGTGATGTAAGCTCAGTATTTTCCTGATCAATCAGCAATTCTTCATACAGCTTTTCACCTGGACGCAAACCGGCATATTGAATTGCAATATCCCCCTCCGGATGCTGCTCATCACGAACTTTCAACCCACTCAAAGCAATCATTTGACGGGCCAGATCCTGAATACGCACCGGCTCCCCCATATCTAGCAGGAATACATCGCCGCCCACGCCCAAGGCACCGGCCTGAATGACCAGCTGTGAAGCCTCCGGAATGGTCATAAAGTAGCGGGTCACATCTGGATGAGTCACGGTAATCGGCCCACCCTTAAGAATCTGCTGTTTAAACAGCGGTACCACCGATCCCGAAGAACCGAGCACATTGCCGAAACGGACGATACTGATCTGGGTCTGCTGTTGCGCCTCTGCCATCGCCTGACAGTAAAGTTCTGCCATACGCTTGGTCGCACCCATGACATTGGTCGGACGTACCGCTTTATCGGTTGAGATCAGCACAAAGGTTTCTACACCTTTTTTCACCGCAGCATTCACGCTGAAGGCCGTTCCTACTGCATTGTTTTTCAGGCCCGCTAGCGGATTACACTCGACCAGCGGTACATGCTTATACGCTGCCGCATGATAGACGGTTTGTACTGCATACTGCTCAATCACACGTTCCAGTTTTTGCTGATCCAGCACCGAGCCCAGAATCGGAATAATCTCACACTGAGACATTAAACGTAGTTCTTTATCAATGTTATACAGGGCAAACTCGGTTAATTCAAAAATAACGATTTTTACCGGCTGGTTTTTCACAATCTGCCGGCACAGCTCCGAACCAATCGAGCCGCCTGCACCGGTGACCATCACCACTTTATCTTGAATATTTCTGGCCAGAAGCTCCGGCACTGGGGGCACCGGATCCCGCCCCAGCAAGTCAATAATATCGACTTCCTGAATATCAGAAATACGGATTTCACCATCGACCAGTTTAGTCAACCCCGGAATTTCGGTAATTTTTAAATGTGCCGGTTCCAAAAATTTAATGATTTCACTTTTGCGGACCCGCCCGACCGAGGGCAAGGCAATCAGGATTTCATCAATTTTTTGCTTACGCATGAGCTTGAGGGCGGTCTGGGCGTCATAGACTTTGAGTCGACCCAGCTGCTGTCCAGTCAATGAGCGTTTGTCATCAATAAACATGACGGGTAAATGCGCATTAGAACGATAAAGTGCAGCAGCAACCTGTTGGCCTGCATGACCCGCGCCATAAATCGCAATGCGTTTTTTCTGTACATCGGCCTGCAAATAAGAACGGATAATAAAGCGGATGATGCCACGGCTAAACCAGATCCAGGCAAACATCATAAAGCCAAACATCAGCGGAATAGAGGTCGGAATAAAGGCTGGAGTAAAATAAGCCAGCGCATACAGGCCAGCGACAGTCAAGGCAGTCGCCAGTCCCATTTTGATCATAAACACTTCATTATACGTACGGACAATGAAGCGGTAGACCCCACAGACAAAAAGCGATGCAACTGCAATCACACTCACCCAAATTGCACCAAAAGCCAGATTAGGCACGACCTCTGCGCCTAAATCAAAAAGGCGAATAGCATAACATAGCCAGATCAAGACTGGAAAAGCACAGAAATCCAGAATAATTAAAAATGCAAGTTTGGCAGCTCGTGGTGATTCTACGAAAGGCGTAATGATCGATTTCACTGGGTACCTTGTCTCAATTCTAATAAATTTTTAATGCATCACGATTTTATTGGTAATTTAAAGTGATATCTCATAGAGAAATGCACCGAATTCGGTGCACTTATCTTGCAAAAGTTTAAACAACTATTCTATTAATGACCTGTTGAATTGCCGTCACAGTTTTGTTAATACTTTCATCACTTAAAGTCGGATGAACTAAAAACATCAGACTGGTTTCACCCAATTGCTGCGCATTTTTTAAACGCTGTGCTGGACGCCATGGCGTGCCATCAAACGCATGCTCGAGATAAACTTCTGAACAGGAGCCACTGAAACAAGGCACATTCTGTGCACTGATTTCCTGCATGATCCGGTCACGTGACCAGCCTTCAGGCAAAGCCTCGATATTGACCTGCACATAACATTTATAGGCAGCATGCACATAATCATCGGATGGACGATGAACGCTAAAATACGGACTGTCTGCAAATGCCGCATAAATTTTTTTCATATGGGCTAGGCGTTTTGTGGTCCATTCCGGCATTTTTTTCAGCTGGATACGGCCGATCACAGCCTGCATTTCCATCATGCGCCAGTTGGTGCCAAAGGAGTCATGCAGCCAGCGGAAACCCGGTGGATGCTGCTTGTTATAGATGCTGTCAAAGTTCTTACCATGGTCTTTATAGGACCACATTTTTTTCCACAGGGTTTCGTCATTGGTGGTGACCATACCGCCTTCACCGCCTGTCGTCATAATCTTGTCCTGACAGAAGGACCAGGCCGCAACATGACCGATTGAACCGGCAGATTTACCTTTGTATTTCGCGCCATGCGCCTGTGCACAGTCTTCAATCACATACAGGCCTTTATCGGCAGCCAGCTGCATGATCGCATCCATGTCGCACATCCAGCCCGCCAGATGCACACAGATAATGGCCTTGGTATTTGGTGTCAGTACTGCTTCAATAGTTTGAGCAGAAATATTCTGTGAATCCAGTTCAACATCGGCAAACACCGGATTTGCGCCAGCCGTTACAATGGAGCTGGCAGAAGCTAAAAAAGTACGAGAAGTGACAATCACATCATCCTCTGCGCCAATGCCTAATGCCTTGAGTGCGACATCCAGCGCGACCGTTCCATTGGCTAAAGCCACTGCATATTTGGTTTCTGCAAACCGGGCAAATTCTTTTTCAAATTCACGGCATTCCTGTCCGGTCCAGTAATTGACTTTATTCGACAACAAAACCCGGGAAACCGCATCCGCTTCTTCCTGGGTAAAACTTGGCCATGGTTCAAATGCAGTATTTAGCATGATGTTTCCTGAATTTTTAAAATTTAAAAACTTATTTTTTCTCTAGAATTCGTGCCGGATTGCCAATAACCGTTACACCCGGTGGAACGCTTTTGGTGACTACAGCACCCATACCCACTACCGCACCCTTGCCAATGACCAAAGGTTTGTCGGGTGTACCCTGTTTGATCACCGCACCTGTACCAATATAGGCATGATCTTCGATATGGATATTGCCATTACATTTCACCCCGGGAGCAAAGGTGACGTAATCGCCAATGATGCAGTCATGAGCGACATAGCTATAAATATTGGCATGAAAGAATTTTCCAATTTTGATATTAGATGTCAGACAAGTGAAAGGACAAAGTAAGCTCCCTTCACCAATATGCACCTCATCTAGAATAACTGTATTGCCTGCATGAACATCTAAATGCTGAATCTGATCTTCATTTAAACGCTGAACCAGTTTTTCACGAACTTGACTATTCGCGATAGCAATGGTTACAGCCTTATGTGTATTTGGTTGGGCGACGAAATCCTGATAACTTAAAATGGCATAGTCATTTAAAATATTGCCAGCTTGACCATCATCAATAAAAACAAAGTTATCTTTAGCTAAAGTTGGAAACTTTTGGCGAACCAATGGCATAACTTCTTTACCAAAACCACTTGCACCATAAACACCAATATATAAAGTTGCCATTATGTTTCATCCTTGTGTTGTGAACCAGTAAAGCGTGTCATGGTCGCTTCACCCTCGGCACTAATATCATCTTTTGCTAAAACTTTATGTACCGTTTTAAACATGATTTTGAAGTCAAGCCAGATGGACTGATTTTCGACGTACCAGGTATCCAGCTTGAATTTTTCTTCCCAGCCAATGGCATTGCGGCCATTGACCTGCGCGTGACCCGTCATGCCCGGCCGTACATCATGGCGTTTGGCCTGTTCAGGGCTGTAAAGCGGCAAGTATTCCATCAGCAGGGGGCGTGGGCCGACAATACTCATATCGCCTTTAATCACATTCCACAGTTCCGGCATTTCATCCAGACTGGTGGAGCGCAGCATTTGACCAAAAGGCGTTAAACGCTCACTGTCCGGCAATGGATTACCCTGCTCGTCCACAGCATCTTTCATGGTGCGGAATTTGATCATTTCAAAGGGCTTGCCATGTAAACCGGGACGCACCTGACGAAATAACACAGGCGAGCCTAAATTCTTTTTTACTTTGTAAGCAACAAATGCATAAAGTGGTGAAAGCAGGATCAGGGCTATGGAGGCGATGATAATATCGAGAAGGCGTTTTAGCATTTAGATCAAACCCATTTCTTGCATCATATGTGTGTTTACCTGATGTACATCGTATTTATGAAGTGCGATTTCTCGGGAGCGACTTCCCATTTTAGCGATCAGCTCTGGCTGAAGAATGAGTTTCTCCATTGCTTTTACTAAACTTTCTACGGATTTTACTTCAACCAGAAAGCCGTTATCGCCATCGGTAACAGTTTCACGACAACCTGGTGCATCCGCGGTTATAATTGCCCGGCCCATTGCCATGGCTTCTAGAACTGTACGGGGTGTGCCTTCACGATACGACGGCAACACATACACCGAGCTTTCTGCAATTGCAGGACGAACATCGGATAGTTTCCCCCAGTAGTTTAATGTATTACCGGCTATCCATTGATCCAATTCTTGCTGGCGAATGGCCGAAGGATTTTCATCAATCCAGCCCACCAGATTAAATTCTACATGCGGATATTTATGTTTGATAATTTTTGCTGCTTCGGCATATTCACGGACACCTTTATCTACCAGTAAACGTGCAATCAACAAGAAGGATATTTTAATTTTTTGATCAGCAGTTAGAGTCAAAGGCAAGACATTGAAGTCGGCAACATTAACCCCGGAACCATTCACTACTACTGTGGGCGTTTGAACGGTTAAAAGCTTTAAATCCTGAAAAAGTTTTAAGTCATCCGGATTTTGGAAAAATGCCTTATGACTACGCGACAATGCCTGCTGGTATAAACCATGAACCAGTTTCTGGAAAACACTACGCTTAGTCTCAGTTTCTACATTTTGAAATGCATAGCCTAAACCGGTAATTAAGGCATACCGATTCGGTGCTTTTGCGAGCCACGCGGCGAGTGTTCCATAGATCACCGGTTTGATCGTATAAGATAGGACATAATCAGGTTTGATTTTTTTTATAAGCGTGTACATGCTCCCTAAGGTTTTTAAGTCTGCTAGCGGGTTGGTACCTGTACGCTGCATGGGAATTTCATGTACGCAATAACCTAAATCTAAGAGTTTTTCATGCTCGGCAGGAAAAGAAACTAGATCAGGTGTAATAATATGGATCTCATAGCCTTGCTGATGGATCGCTTCGAGTAACTTTCCACGAAAGTTTAAGACTGAAGGTAAAAAACTGGATATCATTAAGAATTTCATTTTTTAGTACTAATCATATGCCGAGATTGTTTATAGCGATAGAAAGCATAAACCAATAAATAAAGCAAAATAGGCATAAACATCCACTTTTGGCGAGTTGCGATACCTAGGTTTGCTGTTGTAACTGCTAACATACTACAGGTCAAAAAGGCATATATTAGTAACCATGTATTTTTTCCTTCAATAAATGCATTTAACCTAAATTTATTTTTAAATAATATATATATAAATAAAAATAATAGTATTACATTTTCTATACTGGTTAACAAAGCCAAAGGACTATGAGCATCGAAAGGTAAAGGTCTAAATACGTAGGTAAAAATTTGCATTGGATAACTCATAGCTTGCAAATCTATAGAGGAGCCACCCCCTTGATTGGTATTTTGACGTTCATCTACATAACCACCAATACTACTAATAGATGCATCATCTAATCCCACATACCGCTGAATAAAACTTGATGATAAAATCATAATAGATAATATAAGAGGGAAAGTTAAAAACTTAATTAATACAGGTACTTTAGATTTAAAAATAAAATAAATTACGAAAGAAACTAATAGCATAAAAGCGATATGCGGTCTTACTACTAACATACAAATAAAAGCTATAGGTATCAAGAATATTAACTTTTTCATTTTAGCAATTGAGTATAAAAATAAACAAACTGAAAAAAATGAAATCGCATCCTTGCCTAATCCCGCACTCCAAAAACTCAAGGAAGGTAAAAAAATAATTAGATTCCAGAATTTACTTAAACCAAATAAATATTTCTCTAAACAAAAGTATAAAAGTAATAAACCTAATGTGCCTATTAAATTAAAAACTAGAGTGGAATTTAAGTAATTAGCACTTAAATCCTGAGATAAAAAAGAGGTTAAATAAGTAACAAACTCAGTTCCAAATTTAAAATTAAAGCTTTCAACCAACTCTGATCTCAAATAATATCCTTTAGCATCAGCAGGATTATTTATTGTAAAAAAGTAATAAGTAAATGAAAATAAAGTATGCCAAAAAAATATTAAACTAACCATAATAATATTCGATCTCTCAACATAACCTATTACCAAAATAATAATATAACTAAACATTAAAATTGATAAAGTTAACATATATTGATAGAAATCAAACTCAAACATAATTATTTACCCAGATACAATACAGTTCATTTATAAAAAATCTGTAATCTTTCATTCTCTTGTGAAGCCTGCTCGCTCCTGATCCCTAAGGAAAAAGTAACGTTACATACTATTTAAAAAAAATAATAGAAAATAATTTTCTAATTTATGAAAAATATCTAATTGATAGTTAGAAAGTTACTCACTTTTTATCAGTTAAAAAAAAGATAAAATACTTATAACTAATCCATCCAAAAAGTATAATTTTCTTTAAAGTTAATAATAAAATTAGTGATCTTTTAAAGTACTCAATAAATTAATTTTTTATAAAGATCTAACCATGTAGAAGATGATATATCTAAAGAGTAATGATTTAATACTCTTTTTCTAGCCCTCTTTCCCATACTGAAACAACTTTCATCATTTAACATTAAAGCTTTTTTCAAGCCCTCAGCCAATCTGATTGAATTTTTATTTGGTACAAGAATTCCTGCATCTCCCAGAACTTCACTAACGCCCCCACAATCCGTAGCTACTACAATTCTTTCACAAGCCATAGCTTCAGCTACTACTAGGCCAAAACCCTCCCATGCAGAGGGAAGAACAAAAATATCTGACATGGAAAGTAAAGCAGGTATATCCTTACGGATACCTAAGAAAACAATATTATTTTGTAATTTTTTTTCAGAAACAATACTTTCTAAATGGGATTTCAATATCCCATCACCTACGATAAAAATTTTATAATCGATTTCATTATCCAAATTGCTTAATGCGTTAAATAAATTAGGATAATCTTTTTGTGTAGATAAACTACCTACAGCAATAAGTACTTTTGAGTTTTTTCCAATTCCAAAACTATTTCTTAATCTTTCTCTATCCACATCATTAAATTTAAAATATTGAGTATCAATTCCATTATATATAGTTTGAATTTCACACTCCTTAAAAGCTCCTTTGCTTATCAAACTGGCCGTAGCTTCACGACTCACATTCGTATTTATATCAGCTTTAGAGTTTGTTAATTTATATGCAATCATTCTTAGTTTATTACCTTCATTTGAGTTATGTACAGTACATATAAGTTTATTAATTGGTGTTATATATCGGGTTATTCTACAGAGAATATTGGAGTGAAACATATGTGAATGTACAATATCAGGATTGTAATTATTAATTAAGGATCTCAAAGACTTAATACATAATAGTAAATTAAATATTGAATTAAGATTTAATTTTATAATTTCTATTTCTGGCGAAGATGGAAGTGTTTCTGGACTACCAGTTAAATAAACAATTTTTACTGAATGTCCATAACTTATCATTTTATCTGCAATCGTAGTGACGACCTTTTCAGCCCCTCCCACGCCCAAGCCTGTAATTACATATAAAATTTTCATAAAACTACTTTAATCCTACTAATTCAAAAAAACTCTTAACATGATTTTCTATTGAATACTGTTGACTCAAAATTTCAGCTCTTTTTGCTTTTTTGTTCGCTAATTCTCTGTTATTTTTTATTTCAATCAAACATTCAGCTAAAGCCAATGAATCGCCTTGCTTTATAAAGTAAGCACTTTCATCGTCTAAAACTTGTCTGAATATATCATTATCCCAACATATAATTATCTTCCCTGCGGCCATTTGCTCTACTAAAGCATTAGATACACCTCCCCCTCCAAGAAAATTCGTTAAATAAGTTAAAGCTACACACACATCCATTTGCTGCAGAAGCGTTGGCAATTCATTATTAGGAATAGCACCATATAAGTGAACCAGCGGTTTATCCCTATATTTCCCTAGTTTACTCAAATAAGGGCCTTCTCCAATAATATGAAAATCTATATTATTTATATTTTTATTCTGCTCAATAAGGTCAATTACATCTAAAAAACTTTGAATACCTTTCACTTCAGATAATCTGCCTATAAATGCCACCTTAAGTATTTCACTATTATTATAGTTTACTTGATTATTCCATTTTTTTAAATTTATAGAGTTTTTAATAACTGCACACTCAACACCTAAATCCCTATAAAAATTAGCAGTATCATCCCCATTTGCAATAATAATATCAAAGAAATTTTTTATTAAAAATATTTCTATTTTTAATATTAAGTTTTGAGTAAAACTATTTAATCTATACCCTTTTTCTTTAGTGTAAATTGTTCTTAACCATAAAATTTTATTACCACTTACACCTCTTAAAGAATAAGAAAATAATGTAGCTATAGCTTCATTTAAACCACCAACAGCCAACACATCGTTAGATTCCTTTTTCTTAAAAAGAAAATTATATAAGCAAAAAAATATAAAGCCTAAAGAAATAGGTATTTTTTTTAAAGTATGATTGTACTTATAGTGTTTATTGACTAAATGACTATTTTCATTCTCTAATATATTATTTGAACTTGTTTCAAGAGTTATTAGGTTGAATTTAACATTTACATCACTTTTATTAATATAGTTCAAAAAGTTATTTAACCACGTTTCTCTTCCTCCATCACTTACTCCTAGTTTGGACAACATTACTAAATCAATTTTCTTCATTTTTCTCTAATCTCTTTGCTGGTATTCCAACTAAAACTGAATCTTCTATACTGCAGCTTTTATTGACTACTGCATTCGCACCAATTGAACATCCATTAGCAATCTTCACTGATCCGAAAATTTTAGCTCCAGGGCCAATATAACAATTGTCACCAATTACTGGACATAAATTTTTAGCTTCTGCCTCTGAATAAAATCCAGCCTTTCCTCCTATATTTACACCAACATGAATACGGCAATTTTTTCCAATTTTACTATTAGGATTTACTATAATATCTCCATAATGAACTATACATAATCCATAATTAAAAACATTAGGAGGTATTGAAAACCCCAACTTCAAAGATAATCGATAATAATATATTTTAAATAAGTGACGCCAAATAGAATCTCTATTAATCAAAAACTCATAAAATCTTAAAGCAATATGAAACCTAATCAATGGATTTATCAATAGAATCCATTTAAATTTTAGTTTTCTTTGACTTAAATCTTCCCTAATAAAAAATTTTAAATCATTAAAGCTAACTAATTTATTCATATTAACTCTCGCTCATCTCTATAAACTACGCTCAATATAAAAACTAGATATATTAAATAAAAAACAAACCCAGATAATAAAAAATACTCAATCATATAATTGGATATAGTAAATCCTATTGTAATCAAGCCTAACACTCTAATAACAAAACCAAAAAAATGTAATAACATTGCTATTTTTTGTTTTCCTATAACATGTAATGCCATTGCTATTGGCGAAGATAATAGCTGCATTAATATCCACGGTACTAAGAAAATTGCTATTTCACCTGCTGCAGCCCACTGTTTACCAAAAATAATTGCGAAAAGATAATATGATCCTACGCCCATTAAAAATACTGGCAACCAACTAATTTTTAATATTTTTTTTACGATTTTAATACTATATTCAAATAATTTTTTATTATTATAATGTTCTGGAGCATTAGCCAAATAAACTTGTGCTATAGCATTTCCTATTAGGCTCATAGGTATAGTCATAACCTTCATTGCTAGAAAAATGTAACCAGTTTCAGGTCCGAGGAAGAAAATTCCTATAATAACTAAAGGAAGCTGCATACTTGAACTATGTGCCAATGCTTCCAATGTAGAATATTTAGGAAATTTATCATATTTCTCAAAGTCTAATTTAATATCTTTTAAACTAATATTATTAACAGTTATATTTTTTTCTTTATTAAAACCCTTAATCAATTTTAACAATCCAGAACTATAATTAACAATTTGACCAATTATTAATCCTAAAACTCCACCTCCTAGTATACCCATTAAGACTTGTACAGCAGAGCTACTAATTGACTGGAATACTCTTGTCTTTGCTATATCCTTAAATTTCTTCTTACGTGTATACCAAAATTGAAAAGTATTATATAATCCTGCTAAAAAGAAACCAACTGGAACCAACCAAATAAATTTAATAAAATCTTTATTATTTATTATATTATCGATAGTTTCTTTAAATAAAATTATACAAAATATTAAAAGTGCAGTTAAGAAAATATTACTTAACAAGCATAATATTAATAAATTTATTGCAGTCTTATCATTCTTTGGAATTGGAATAGCAATTTCAAAACGAAGACAACTTATAACAACTAGTGTACCCAATAGAGCAGTATATATAGCAAAAACTGAAAACTCTTGTGGGGTATATAATCTAGTTAATATAGGTAAAGTTAATATTCCTAAAACTTGCGCAAAAGCTGTCCCCCCTGCTAATACAGAAACAGCTTTTAAAAAACCCTCCTGAGCATTTAACTTTGTATTAATTTTATCAAGAACATTTTTCAAAACTTACTTACTCAAAAATGCTGCAACAACTTTTTCTTTAGAATTCAAAGTCAAATAAGGATGCATCGGCAAACTCATCACACGCTCAGCCACAGCATCACCGACAGGTAAAGCTGCATTGGGGTCTGCTACAGCAGGTTGCTTATTGAGCGGAATTGGATAATGTACAGCAGTAGGGATACCCTCAGCTTTAAGCTTTGCCTGTACCTGATCACGATTTTCTACCTGAATGGTATATTGTGCCCACGCACTACTATTATGCTGTTCAACAAATGGTGTCGTTAAAACACCCGCTTCATTAAATAACTTTGTATAAGTATCCGCTACATGCTGCCGTGCTTGCATTTCATCATCCAAAATTGCTAGTTTTGGTAAAAGAATCGCAGCTTGTATGGTATCTAATCGACTATTCACTCCGACACGAATATGGTGATAGCGACGATCCTGCCCATGACGTGCAATTTGACGAATTACTTTTGCCAGTTCTTCATCATTGGTAAAAATAGCACCGCCATCCCCATAGCAACCTAAAGGCTTACTTGGGAAAAAGCTGGTACAAGCCACTGTACTTAAATTACAACTTTTGCGCCCTTTATAAGTAGCACCAAAACTTTGGGCTGCATCTTCAATCACAGGAAGGTTATATTTAGCTGCAATAGTATTAATGGCATCAAAGTCAGCACATTGACCATATAAACTGACAGGAATAATTGCTTTAGTGCGTGGTGTAATAGCAGTTTCGAGTTTTTCTATATCCAGATTATATGTTTTGGGGTTTACATCTACATATACTGGCGTTGCACCCAATACAGCAACTGTTTCAGCCGTTGCAATATAAGTAAAACCAGGGGTAATTACCTCATCACCAGGTCCAATACCAAATGCCATTTGGGCAATTTGCAAGGCATCCGTACCATTGGCACAGGTAATACAGCATTTTGCACCTACATAAGCTGCCAGTTTTTCTTCGAGTTCAGCAACTTCCGGCCCTAAAATATACTGACCATGCGCCAATACCCGCTGAATACCCGCGTCAATTTCAGCCTTGATACGTAACTGCTGTGCTTTTAAGTCAATAAATTCAATCATACTCCAACCTGCTCTTTCGTTACAACCTTACCGTTTAAACGATAAATTGCACCCGTGTGTTCACACGCGACTTGTGCTTCCCCTTCCAGAGGCAAATCCAACTGCTCACCAAACTCACTCATCCAGCCAATTTGTTTTGCAGGAACCCCCACCATCAGTGCATAAGCAGGTACATCTTTATTGACAACTGCACCCGCGCCAACAAAAGAGTATTCTCCAATGATTACACCACACACAATGGTGCAGTTAGCACCTAAAGTTGCACCTTTTTTCACTAAGGTATTCCGGTATTCATCTTTGCGCTCGATTAAAGAGCGTGGATTATAGACATTGGTAAAGACCATGCTTGGCCCACAAAATACACCTTCTTCCAAAGTGACATTGTCATAGACTGAAACATTATTTTGTACCTTACAATAATCCCCAATAATGACTTTATTACCGACAAAAACATTTTGACCTAAAGATACACCCTGACCAATTCTGGCCCCCCCACACACATGGACAAAATGCCAGACACGAGAGCTCTCACCAATTTGAGCACCCTCATCGACAATTGCACTTTCATGCTTGAAATAACTCATGAGCAATTATCCTTATTATTTATTGTTTAAAAATGGATGGAAGTCACCTGTTAAACCAATTGGAGCAGCATCACGAATAAAAGAAACCGTAGATATCGCGGTACGATTTTCTTCTAACCCAAAGCCTCGACCAGCTAAAATTTCTTCATAACTACGGTTATGCAAATCTGTAAATCCGCCTGAAAACTCTATTTCTTCGCCATCTACAGTAATGGAACGAAAAGTTCTTTGCCCTTTTGCTTGAATATCTGCTGGTACATCCTCGATATCTACAGATAAAAACCAGCGCACTCGTGCATTTGCATATTCTAAATATCCAGCAGCTTTTGTATCAGATACATGATGTACAATATTATTTTGTAATTCACCAAATACAAAATGCAACATATCAAAAAAATGCACACCAATATTTGTTGCAATACCACCAGATTTTTTGATGTCACCCTTCCAGGATTGTAAATACCATTTACCACGTGAAGTAATATATGTTAAATCAACCTCATATTTTTTATCTTTAGCTTCTGATTTAACTTTTTCCTTCAAAGCAATAATTGCAGGGTGAACCCGTAGCTGTAAAATTGTATTTACTTTACGACCTGTATCTTTTTCTATATCTAATAGCCCATCAATGTTCCAAGGATTTAGAACCAATGGCTTTTCACAAATTGCATCTGCACCACTACGTAAAGCAAAACGCATATGAGAATCATGCAAATAATTAGGTGAACAAATAGACACATATTCAATACGATTGGCAGCCGATTGACGATGCAACTTATCTACATGTCGATCAAACCTCTCAAACTCGGTAAAAAAATGAGCTGTAGGAAAATGACTATCAATAATACCAACTGAATCATTTGGGTCATATGCTGCAACTAGATCATTACCAGTTGCTTTAATAGCTTGCATGTGACGTGGTGCGATATAACCTGCAGCGCCAATAAGTGCAAATTTTTTCATTTTCATCATCTCTTAATTGTTTACATACCAAGTCATCGCTACGTCAATTCCATCTTTGATAGAATAATTTGCCTGATAACTCAATAAACGGTTAATTTTTTGAATACTTGCTTGTGAATGTCGAACATCCCCTGCCCGAAAATCACGATACACAGGCTCTTTAGTATAAGTCACACCATTTTCATGTAATGCAGCTTTAATGGCATTAAACAAATCATTTAGCGTGGTGCGATCTCCAACTGCTACATTATAGACCTGATTTTTAGCTTCATCATTTTGCGTAGTTGCAGCTAGAATATTGGCTTGCACTGTATTTTCAATAAAACAGAAATCACGACTGGTTTCACCATCACCATTAATAAAGACATCATCACCGACAATCATGGCTGCTGTCCATTTTGGAATGACTGCAGCATAGGCCCCATTCGGGTCCTGACGCTTGCCGAAGACGTTGAAATAACGCAAACCAATCGTTTTAAAGCCATAGGTTCGGGCAAAGACTTCAGCATACAGCTCATTTACATATTTGGTGACAGCATAAGGCGAAATTGGCTTACCGATATTTTCTTCGACTTTAGGCAGTGCCGGATGATCACCATAAGTTGAACTGCTTGCGGCATAGGTAAAGCTTTTTACCTCTGCATCACGTGCAGCGGTCAGCATATTTAAAAAGCCAGTAATATTGGCTGCATTAGTCGTAATCGGGTCAGCAATCGAACGTGGTACAGAGCCTAAAGCAGCTTGATGCAAGGCATAGTCAACACCCGCACATACTTTCTGGCAGTCTGCAAAATTACGAATATCACCTTCATAAAACTTGAATTTTGCCCACTGTTCAGGTGTCACGAGACTTTGCACTTCATCCAGATTATGCTGATGACCTGTAGCAAAATTGTCCAGACCCACCACATTTTGGTTCAGCTTTAACAAGGCTTCCAGTAAATTTGAGCCAATAAAGCCTGCTACACCGGTAATTAACCAAGTTTTTGGGGCTTGTAGTAATTGCTCGCATACAGCTTGATATTGGCTCATGTTTATGGTCCCTGTAGATTACAGACGAAGGTCAGATTCAGACTGATCCAGTACATATTTCAGGTCATATAAAATATGCTCTGGCTTGCCTAAAGCACGAATCTCTGCGGCACCCATGACTTTAAACTGATCATGTGCTACTGCCAGAATCACTGCATCATATTGACCTTGGACTAAATTCTTGACAGGAGTAACTGCATATTCATGCTCTGCTTCAGCAGCATCGACCCAAGGATCATATACATCCGCCTGAATATGGTATTCCTGTAACTCGTGCACGATATCAATAATCTTGGTATTACGAATATCTGGACAGTTTTCTTTAAAGCTAAGTCCTAATACTAAAACCTTGGCGCCTTCAACCTGGATTTTTTTCTTGATCATGGCTTTGACCAGCTGGGTCACTACATAAGCCCCCATACCATCATTCAGACGACGACCTGCCAGAATAATTTCAGGATGATAACCGATAGACTGTGCTTTATGAGTCAAATAGTACGGATCGACACCAATACAGTGCCCTCCGACCAGACCTGGACGGAATGGCAGGAAATTCCATTTAGTCCCAGCCGCCTGCAATACTGCTTCGGTATCAATTCCCATTTTATTAAAGATCACGGCGAGTTCATTAATCAGGGCAATGTTGACATCACGCTGAGTATTTTCAATTACTTTTGCCGCTTCAGCCACTTTAATGCTAGTTGCTTTATGTGTACCTGCCTCAATCACCAAGTTATACACCTGATCAACAAATTCAGCGACTTCAGGGGTAGAACCTGAGGTAATTTTCAGAATATTGGTCACTCGGTGCAATTTATCGCCCGGGTTAATTCGCTCCGGACTATAACCGGCAAAGAAGTCCTGATTGAACTTCAGGCCTGATACTTGTTCCAGAACCGGAATACAGGTTTCTTCAGTTGCACCCGGATATACGGTGGACTCATAAACCACCACATCGCCTTTTTTTAGTACCTGGCCAATGCTGGTCGAAGCCTTAACAAGCGGAGTTAAATCTGGCTGCTTAAATTCATCAATAGGGGTAGGCACAGTCACAATAAAAAAATTACAGCTTTTTAAATCTTCTAAATTTGCTGAATAACTGAGCTGATTTGCCTGCTTCAGTTCTTCTGGGGAAACTTCAAGGGTATGGTCTTGGCCATTTTTAAGTTCATCAATTCGTTTTTGGTAGATATCAAAACCGACTACAGGTACTTTTTTCCCAAATTCAACTGCAAGTGGTAAGCCCACATAGCCCAAACCAATCACCGCAATTTTTAAATCTGCAATAGATAGCATTTCAACGCCTTATTTATGTACTTTAATTATGAAGATTAAATCTTTCGGCAGGCATACTAGCAGAAAAACATGAAAATTCTGTTATGATTTAACACCAGAAAGTAAAAAAATGAGTCAACATGTTATTTATTACATTTTGAAAAACTTTCCTTGAAAAACATCATGAAACTAAATTAAGCCTTTTGATCTTATGCACGGTTCAGTTAAAATCAGATACATTTTGTTATAATAAAATCAAAGTTCTCAGGTAGAATATCGCAGATTTAACGAATTAAATATTAAAAACGGGATTTCATGTGCGACAAATTCAACTGGCTTTTTTACTGACTTGCGGTCTGACTTTGACCGGTTGCGCCGTTACCTCTGGTCTGCAAACCTATGATCTACCAGCAGAAGGTGTTTATCAAACCGAACTTGGTACTTCAGTCAACATGATTAGGCTCACCCAGGACTCTATACTGGCTGTTCAGCCTGCTGTACAAAACATTCAACAAGATTATGCCCATTTGTTTAGCATCCCGCATCGTAGCTACAGTCTGAGTCCGGGTGATATCCTGTCCATCTATTTATGGGCTTACCCGGAAATTACTCCACCGAGCAGTAGCATTAGCAGTGACCAGTCTGCTCAGGCAAACGGTTACCAGATTGACCAGCAAGGCTATATCCAGTTCCCGATGATTGGCCGTTACAAGGCTTCAGGTAAATCTCTGACTCAGGTCAACCGTGAATTGCGCAGCCAATTGTCACGCTATTTAAAAACCCCGGATGTCATTGTCCGGGTTTTGTCCTATCAGGGCCAGCGCTATTCGGTTCAGGGCAATGTCATGAAAGGCGGACAGTTTTATTTAAGTGATCAACCTGTGAGTGTATATACCGCTTTGGGTATGGCGGGTGGTGTTAATGCACAACAGGGGGACAATACTTCTATGACTTTGGTCCGTCAGGGACGTACATACCAGCTAAATACCGTAGAATTAGAAAAAGCTGGACTTTCTCTGCATAATTTATTGATCCAGCCCAATGACACTTTATATGTGAACAATCGCGAAAATCAAAAAATTTATGTCATGGGTGAATCCGGCAAAAATCAGTCCTTGCCATTACGGGACCAAGGCATGAGTTTAAGTGATGTATTAGGTGAAAGTTTGGGGCTAAATCCACTCTCTGCCAGTCGCAGCAAGATTTATATTGTGCGCAGTCAGGCAAATGCTGTCCATACTGAAGTTTACCAGATGGACCTCACCAGTATTGCCGACTTTGGCCTGGCCAATCAGTTTAAAATGCGCAGTAATGATATTGTCTATGTCGATGCTTCAGGTCTGGCACGCTGGCAACGTGTTGTAAATCAGGTGATTCCTTTCTCGAATGCCTTATATAATCTGGATCGGCTGGGGCAATAATGCAGTTTAAGCATATTCTGGTGGTCTGTGTCGGCAATATCTGCCGCAGTCCCATGGCTGAATATTTACTCAAGCAGGCTCTACCTGAACGGCAGATCCATTCGGCCGGTATTGCAGCCATGATCGGCTATCCGGCAGATGAGAAAGCCCAGCGCTGTATGCAAAGTATCGGACTGGACATGCAGGCTCACCGTGCCAAAAAACTGACTGGGGACATGATTAAACAGGCCGATCTGGTGCTGGTCATGAGTAAGAATCAGCAACAGCATTTAGAGCAGCACTGGCCTTTTGCCAAAGGAAAAACTTTTCGCCTGGGGCACTGGCAATCAAAAAATATTGCTGACCCCTATCAGCAGGATCAACTCTTTTTTGACCACACCTTTGAGCAGATTCAACAGTGTGTAAATGACTGGATATCCCATCTTTAAATAATTGAATGACAATAAACTATGAGCCAAACCACCAACGCTGAAGATACCATTGACTTAAAAGAACTCTTTTTCTCCTTGATTGCTCAATGGAAACTCATTGCCCTTTGCGTCATTTTAAGTATTGTGGCGGCTTTACTATATTTACGTGTTACACCAGATACCTATCGTGTGGATGCGCTGGTTCAGGTCGAAGAAAGCAAAGGAGCATCTGCTGCTTTGCTTGGCGATATGTCGAACATGATCGAACAGAAGCAACCGGCCCAAGCAGAAATTGAAATTCTGAAATCACGTCTGGTCTTGGGTGACGTAATTGATCGTTTGAATCTGGACCTACAGGTAGCAGGAACAGAAAACTCCCTGTTTGACCGCCTGCTGAATCCGCATGATTACCGAACTGAATATTCGCCTCAATCCGTTTTATTCAGAGATGGTGATCAAGCGTTTGATATCCGCCAGTTTGATATTCCACAGGCCTATTATGACAAGACTTTAGAACTACAATTTAAAGAACAACAGTTTAGTCTGACCGATCCAAGAACAGGCCAAGTGGTTTTTTCTGGCCTGTTAAACCGCAATAATCAGGCGACTCATGCGAATGGGACCTGGAAAGTGGCAATTTTTAGTCAGGACCAGTTCCAGGACCGTTATCTCATCAGTAAACAGTCTCTGCCTGCTGCTGCAAATCGTTTACTTGCAAATTACTCTGTCGCAGAAAAAGGCAAAATGACCGGGATTTTAGGCTTAAATTATGAAGGCCAAGATAAAGCACATATTACCCAGGTACTGAATGCCATTCTGCAAGCATACAGTCAGCAGAACGTGGAACGTCGTTCAGCCGAAACGGCTCAAACGCTTAAGTTTCTGGAAGATCAGCTACCTGAACTGCGTCAGCAGCTGGATGTGGCAGAACGTGAATTTAACCAGTTCCGTCAGCAGTCTAATACTGTGGATGTAACCAAAGAATCCGAGTTGTATTTAACTCAAAGTATTGCGCTGGAAACCCAAAAAGCCCAGCTGGAACAGTCAGTTGCTGAGGCTTCAGCGAAGTACACCAGCGAACATCCGGTCATGCAGCAGATGGAAGCCCAACTGGCTGCGATCAATAGCAGAATTGCCGAGCTGAATGGAACCTTAAAACAGCTACCAGATTTACAACGTCGTTACTTACAGCTATATCGCGAAGTCGAAGTCAAACAGCAGCTGTATACAGCGCTGCTTAATTCTTATCAGCAGTTAAGAATTGCCAAAGCCGGTGAAATCGGTAATGTGCGTATTGTTGATACCGCTGTTGAACCACTTAAGCCGATTGCACCAAAAAAACTGCAGATTCTGATTCTGTCAATTTTCCTCGGTGGCTTCCTCGGCATCTTAATCGCACTGTTACGCAATATGATGCGCAGTGGTATTAAAGATGCAGCACAGATTGAGAATGAACTGGATATTCCTGTTTATGCCACCGTACCGCGCTCAGCAGTTCAAGAAAGCCGTGTAAAACTGCTGAAAAAGAAAAAATCTATTCCTATTCTTGCAGTTAAAGATAGCGAGGATATTGCGGTGGAAAGTATTCGCAGTATCCGGACTACGATTCATTTTTCGCTGACGGAAGCCAAAAATAATATTATTGCTATCTCTGGCCCGGCCCCAGAAGTGGGTAAATCTTTTATTACAGCAAATCTGGGTGCCATTCTGGCGCAGGGCGGTAAAAAAGTCTTGGTGATGGATGGCGATATGCGCCGCGGCTATTTACACAAGTATTTTAATCAGGATACAGCCCCAGGACTGTCTGAGCTTCTGCTGGGTACTCATACTTTGGAGCAAGTCATCAAGGCCGACAGCTATGAGGGTCTGTACTTTATTTCACGGGGTAAAAACCCATCTAATCCTGCAGAGTTATTAGGTTCACAAAAGTTCCAGGCACTTTTGAGCGAGTTATCTGCTCAGTTTGATCATATTCTGATTGATACGCCGCCTGCCCTGGCAGTCACAGATGGTGTGATCATTGCACAGTCTGCTGGTGTGAATCTGCTGGTGGTACGTCATGCCAAAACTCAGATGAAAGAGCTTGAATTGACCATCAACCGTTTTGAGCAGGCGAAAGTCAAAGTGAATGGTGTGATTCTGAATGATGTACAAAAAGGGGTGGCAAGTAGCTATGGTTATAATTATGCTTATGTATATACTGCAAATAAAGACAATGACTAATTCATTGTAAGCTTTTATTTCACATCCTGCCTTAAGCAGGGTGTGAAATCACCCTCTATTACATTTATCCCAAATGATCATTGTTGAAAAAATCAACTAAAAAACCTATCGTGGTTACAGTTTAAAACTCCTGAGAATTTACAAGAATGTTTAAATCGAAAACACTGCTCGCCAGCTTGGCATTAAGCTCCTCACTAACCTTTGCGCAAGGCATCGTTTTAAATGAGCAAAACCTGCGTACCGATTTAAACTGGTTAAATCAGCAAGGTGTGATTCAAATCAGCACTTCGACCTGGCCAATGAGTGGTGATGAAATTCAACGTGCCCTTTCTCAGGCAAAAGTTAGCAATAGTAATCAACAAAAAGTCATTGATTCTGTCATGGCTCACTTAAATACCAATAACCAGTTACTCAAAGCATCCTTGTTTGCAGAGACAGATCAAAAAAATATTCCTCAAGCCTTTGGTGACCAGCAAAAAGCTCAATATCAAGCAGGTATAGAGTTGAATACAGGTAATCAGAATTGGGATGCTAGACTTCGCGTGAATGCAGAAAAAGATCCCCAGATTGATCATGATCAAGATGTGAATGTTGAAGGGTCTTACCTCGCAGGTAAACTATGGAATCAATGGCTAATTGCTGGGCAAATCCCGACCTACTGGGGACCTGGCCATGATGGCAGCTTAATTCGGGGTGATGCCAGCCGTCCTGTGTATGGTGTGACCATGCAGCGTGCCGAACAGCATGCTTTTGCAAATAAATGGCTATCCTGGATCGGACCTTGGCAATATCAAGCCTTTGCCGGACAACTAGATAACTACGATGCTGTACCTGATGCTAAGTTGATTGGTTTACGTGTCACCGCGCAACCTTTACCTTATTTGGAGCTGGGTGCTTCGCGAGCTATTCAATGGGGGGGAGAAGGAAGACCTGAAAGCCTGAGCTCACTTTGGGATGCTTTTGTCGGGAATAAAGACAATGGCGGCACAGGTGAACTTGATCCATCAAATCAAATTGCGGGTTTTGATGCACGCTTAAATCTACGACCATTGCTACAAGTCCCAATGGGAATGTATGCACAATATGTTGGTGAAGATGAAGCCGGCGGCTTACCGGCCAAAAAAATGTATTTGGCTGGAGTCGATTATTCCTCTAGCTATAATAATATGCCTTTTCAGCTATATACCGAATGGGCAGACACCCGCACCAATGGCAAGGCCCAAGGTATTTCTTATAATCACAGTGTATATACCGATGGTTTTTACCAGCATGGTTATCCATTAGCGCATGCGATGGGTGGTGATGGGCAAATGATTTCTGTGGGTGGTGATATTCGTTTCGATCGCCTGAATCGTGTTAATGCACGAGTACTGTTTGCCAAGTTGAATGAATCCACCCGAACTACTAATTTAGCTTTTCCAGCGCAAGATAATTTAAAAGCTGTTGATGTGAGCTGGACCCATTATCTACGTCCCGATATTCCACTAAAATTAAATGGCTGGATCAGTAATTCAGACCTATATGGTAATGATGGCGGTGCATCGATTGGAATTGAATTTCCTTTAGAAAAAGGCTTATTTTCCTACTAAGTTCTTTGCAAAAGATACTTTTAGTTGTGACAATCATTGTTGCTAGACATTCTCGAACAATGATTAAAAGCTAAAATAAAAAACCAGCAATAGCTGGTTTTTTATTTTATAAAACTCTACCAAACGGCGATGTTTGCTTGCTAAAAAACCACCCATTCTGCAAGATTTCTTAAAAATTTCTGCTAAGATGGAACGAACATTAACGATAACATCATATTGGAATAATACATGAGTAAGGCCTTACCGATTGCTGTCGCTGTTCTTCTAGGCGGTGCTGCGCTCGTTCCTGTTTACTATGCAACTCAACATCCGGTAAATCAAACTTCTAAGGCATCTAAAGATGCATCTGCAGTTTCTAAGATCAGCTATGCTCTCGGTTATGAAGTCGCACATCAAACTCCACCAGAGCTGGATATCAATAGCTTCATTACTGGTGTTCGTGATGGCCATGCCCGTAATGAGGCAGCCTATAATGAAGAAGAGCTACAGGCAGCTTATGAGCAGTTCCAGAAGGATATGCAGCAAAAGCAGCTTGATGATGCTAAAAAGGCCCAGGCTTCAAGTGATTCTTTCCTGACTGAAAATGGGAAAAAACCTGGCGTCAAGACCACCGCTTCAGGCCTGCAATACCTGGTAACCAAAGAAGGTACAGGAAAATCACCTGCTGCAGATTCTATGGTCAAAGTTCACTATACTGGCAAGCTGGTTGACGGTACGGTATTTGACAGTTCAGTAGAACGTGGTGAACCGATCGAATTCCCACTGAATCAGGTCATTCCAGGCTGGACTGAAGGTCTACAGCTGATGAAAGAAGGTGGCAAAGCCACCTTATATATCCCGTCTCAACTCGGTTATGGTCAGCAAGGGGTACCAGGTACCATCCCGCCAAACAGCACCTTGATTTTTGATGTTGAACTCATCGAAGTAAAATAATACGGTTTAGGGAGAGCAATATGCTCTCCCTTGTTTTTGAGATACTAGAATGAAAATACAAATTAGTCTTGCTGCCCTGCTGTTATGTTCCGGTAGCCTATATGCCAAGGATATCACCACCAAAAGTGCAGAAGCAGAACAGGTAGGTTACAGCTTTGGCTATCTCATGGGTCGTAATAATGCCGATTCATTAAAAGGCATCAATTTAGATGCATTTAGTGCTGGACTTAAAGCCGCAGCAGCAGGGCAAAAAGCCAGCTTGACTGAAGAAGAAATGGCCAAGGTACTGATGCAATACAAGCGTCAGGCAGATGCTCGCGAGTTAATTGAGCTCAAGAAAACAGCTGAAGAAAATGCCAAAATTGGCCGTGAATTCCTGGCTGAAAATGCTAAAAAACCAGGGATTAAAACGACTAAATCAGGACTGCAATACCAGATCCTGCAAGATGGCAAAGGAAAATCGCCAAATGCGAACAGCAATGTCAAAGTACATTATGAAGGTCGTCTGATTGATGGGACTGTGTTTGACAGTTCAATTGCACGTAATCAGCCGGTCGTATTCAAGACCAGTCAGGTGATTATGGGCTGGACCGAAGGTCTGCAACTGATGAAACCTGGTGCCAAATACCGTTTCTTTATACCCGCAGAACTGGCTTATGGGCAAATTGGTTCAGGTGATGTGATTGAACCGAATAGCACCCTGATCTTCGATATTGAACTGATTGAAGTCATGAAATAATCAAAAAGGAGATATCCGGGCATATCTCCTTTTTTGACTAACAAGAACAAATTAATCTGCTGTAATCCTGTGACATCTGCTTGGCTTTTGCTATGTTTATACTTTCATCCAAATACTGAACAACAATAGAGGAACTTCCATGGCAGCAATAAAGACACGTGAGATTCAATATACGGCGCAGGATGGCAGCCAGTTAATCGGTTATTTTGCAGCGCCCGAATCCGATACGCCTGTTCCAGGCGTGATTGTGGCACCTGAATGGTGGGGGCGTAATGACTATACCGAACAGCGTGCCCGTGAACTGGCTGAACACGGCTATGCTGCCCTGGCGATTGATATGTATGGCGATAAAAAAGTCACCACGGCATCGAATCAAGCCTATGGATGGATGATGCAGACGTTTGAAGATCCCGATACGATTGTGAACCGTGCTACTGCTGCCCTGAATACCCTCGCTGCACAAGATGAAATTGATGCAGATAAACTGGCCGCAATCGGTTTCTGTTATGGCGGTAAAGTCGCACTCGATCTGGCGCGTTCTAATGCCCCATTGCAGGCGGTGGCAACTTTCCATGCCAATCTGTCACCCAAAGCACCTGCTCAAGAAGGTCAGGTTCAGGCTGAGATTCTCGTTCTGCACGGTGAACAGGACAGCATGGTTTCACTGGATGATGTTGAAAGTTTCCGTAAGGAAATGCAGGCCGCCAATGTGAAACACGACGTGATCATCTTCAAAGATGCTAAACATGGCTTTAGCAACCCGCTTGCCGATGAACGGGCCAAAGCCAATGGTGTAGACCTTGGTTACAATGCTGAAGCAGAAAAACAGAGCCTTGAGGCAATGTATGCCCTGCTAGCACGTCGCCTGGCATAAAGAATATTTGTACTATTCTACTCTGAGGGGGAGCGGATTAGTGCAAAAATGATTATTCAAGAAGAAATAAGGAGAATGAAATGGCTGAGAACAACTGTCCATACTGCAACTATGACGAATATGATGTCATTGCCAAAAATGACTTTGGTGTGGTGTTGCCTGAACCGAATTCATTGTCCCAAGGGCATAGTGTGATCGTTCCGCTGCGTCATGTGGCTTCCTTTTTTGAAATTACCGATAAAGAACGTAAAAGCTTGATGTCTTTGCTGGAACAGGCACGTAATGAATTGAATTTACGTTATCAGCCGGCTGGCTTCCATGTAGGTTTTAATGACGGTGAGGTATTCAAGGCAAAGTCTGAACACCTGCATATTCACCTTATTCCACGTTATGAAGGCAAAGTGCTGAAACTGGATGCCCGTTGGGGAATTGAAGACTAAAATCAGCTTTTAGATCAAGTTTTACCAGAGTGAATGAACTTCGGATCATTCACTTTTTTATTGCCTGATCTGCCTGTTTACCTTGATACACTTTTCACCGATTCCTTTAGCTGAATCCGCTATAATGCCTTTCTGTTTCCCTGCCCTGTCCAGTATTCATGTTTGTATTTTCAGATGCGCTTTTAGAATGGTTTGATGTTCATGGCCGGCATGACTTGCCGTGGCAGGTGGCAGATGACCCTTACAAAGTCTGGGTCTCTGAAATTATGCTGCAGCAGACTCAGGTCAAAACGGTATTACAGTACTTTGACCGTTTTATTGCACGCTTTCCTACGGTTCAGGATTTGGGAACCGCGACCTGGGATGAGGTTGCCCCCTACTGGGCTGGACTCGGTTATTATGCCCGGGCACGTAATCTGCACAAAGCAGCTGGAATTGTAGCTAAGCAAGGTCATTTTCCTGACACCCTGCAAGAATGGATGGCCCTGCCGGGTATTGGCCGCTCGACTGCCGGTGCATTGATGTCTTTAGGGTTACGTAAATACGGCGTGATTATGGATGGCAATGTCAAACGGGTTTTGTCGCGTTTCTTTGCCATTGAAGATGATCTGTCTAAGCCCATTCATGAACGTGCCATGTGGCAACTGGCTGAAGAGCTATGTCCTCACGAGCGTAATCATGACTATACCCAGGCAATTATGGATCTGGGAGCCACAGTTTGTACGCCCAAGAAACCGCTGTGTCTGTATTGCCCGATGCAACAGCATTGCCAGGCACATCAGCAAGGCTTAGAAAACGAGCTGCCTTTTAAGAAAGCTAAAAAACCAGTACCGGTGAAATCTGCCCAGGTACTGATCTTACAATGTGGTGATCAATGGCTGTGGCAGCAACGTCCCAATACTGGACTTTGGGGTGGTCTATGGTGCTTGCCGATTATTGAAGAAGTACATGAACTGGATGTATTAAAACAGAGTCTAGGCTTAAAACAGTTCATACAAAAAGTCGAAATTTCGCACAGTTTTACCCATTTTACCTGGCAGCTGGAAGGTCTAGTATTTGCTATTGATGCTAATCTGCAAGAGCATTTAGCTATTGAACTGAACGGAATCTGGCTGGAGCCAACCGCGGCAGTTCAGGCCGGCATCCCCACAGCAATGAAAAAATTGATCTCTGCAACTCAACTGTGACATATTTAGAAATACGAGATTTTTAACTTAATAATTTTGAACTTGATACGGGCGCACAAGGAAGGATGCTTTGCAGCACAATATTCGTTTTGCCATTATTTCTGTTTTGATGCTGCTATTGGCAGCGTGTAGCTCTACTCCAAAACAGCCGGGTTCTGCAGTAATGAATCCGATTCTGGTGCAGCAACTGAGGAATACAACAATGCCCTCCCGGCTGCCGATCCCGGTAGATAACATTAAGACACGCCAGCTCAAGGATACCTGGGGAGCTTCCCGCAGCAGTGGCCGCCTGCATGAAGGTATCGACATTATGGCTCCACGTGGAACCAAAGTCCTGAGTGCGACGGAGGGCCTGATTGCAGACTTACGCAATAACAATTTGGGTGGTAAAGTGATCTGGATACTCGGCCCGGGTGGAACCTGGCATTATTATGCGCATCTTGACGGGCATAAGCGCGGTTTGAGTGTCGGGGACTATGTCAAAAAAGGTCAGGTCATTGGCTATGTTGGTAATAGTGGCAATGCACGGCATACTGCGCCCCATCTGCATTATGGGCTTTATCTGCAAGGTAAAGGCCGTGGTGTAGTGAATCCCTATCCATATTTACGTTAATTTTAGGAAATGTACATGTCAGAAGCGTTGATCAACCGTCTGGTAGAATTTGCTGAGTCAGGCAATCAACAAAAAATCGTGCTCAATGGCCAGACATATCAGGGCTGGATTATGGAGATCACCGAAGATGCGCTTCTGATCAGTACCGGTTATGCCGATAAAAGCGGTAAAGATGCCTGGATCCAGTTTACTGATCTGGAGCAGGCAGAGCTATCTTACTGGGATAATCAGCAAGATCAATGGACCACTTTTAAACTATAAAAATAAGGAGCATCACATGACCATTCAACGCTGTGGCTGGTGCTCCGATAATCCTCTTTATATTCAATATCACGACCAGGAATGGGGTCAGGTGCTTCTCGATGAACCGCGCTTATTTGAAATGCTGTGTCTAGAAGGACAGCAGGCAGGATTAGCCTGGATCACGGTCCTAAAAAAGCGTGAAGCTTATCGTGAAC
Source organism: Acinetobacter sp. VT 511 (assembly GCF_001077515.1). Classification (NCBI taxonomy): domain Bacteria; kingdom Pseudomonadati; phylum Pseudomonadota; class Gammaproteobacteria; order Moraxellales; family Moraxellaceae; genus Acinetobacter; species Acinetobacter sp. VT 511. The sequence goes on from NZ_LFRE01000095.1 coordinate 51,016, forward strand.
ATTTTTTTCAATATTCTATTGAAACCATTGCTGCTTTTACAGATGAGCAACTCACAGCAAAACTGCAAGATGCTAGTCTGATCCGGCATATCGGTAAACTGACCGCAATTCGGGATAATGCCCGAGCCTGGCAACAGCTGAAATCTCAAGATCATGATGTGGTCGAATGGTTATGGTCTTTTGCCCGGCAGCCGCGTTTAAATAATGATGTGGCAAATTATCGTCAGGCTCCGGCACAAACCACTGAAAGTCAGCACATGTCCAAAGCCTTGAAAAAAGCCGGTTTCAGATTTGTTGGTCCAACGATTTGTTATGCCTTTATGCAGGCAGTGGGCATGGTCGATGACCATGAAAATCACTGTCACTTTAAAACAAGATCCTCTCATTCAAATAAGAGCTGAGTCCATGTCTAATAATACCATTCAAGCCTATGCCGCAATGTCTGCAGGTGCAGCACTAGAGCCTTATCAATTTGATGCAGGTGAACTTCAGCCACATCAGGTCGAAGTCAAAGTTGAATATTGTGGCCTATGCCATTCCGATATTTCAGTGCTCAATAATGACTGGGGATCTTCAGTCTATCCTGTTGTAGCCGGCCATGAAATTATTGGCATAATCACACAACTGGGTTCGGAAGCCAAAGGTTTAAAGGTTGGTCAGCGCGTCGGCATTGGCTGGACAGCAGAAAGTTGCCAGCATTGTGACCCATGTATTTCAGGTCAACAGGTCATGTGTACTGGGGGTCAGGTGGCGACGATTGTTGGTCATGCCGGCGGTTTTGCCGATAAAGTCCGGGCTGGCTGGCAATGGGCAATTCCTTTACCAGAAGATCTGGATCCGACCAGTGCCGGTCCCCTGCTCTGTGGTGGTATTACCGTATTTGATCCGATTCTGAAACATCAGATTCAGGCCATTCACCATGTCGGGGTTATTGGCATTGGCGGTTTAGGGCATATCGCCATTAAATTGCTCAAAGCCTGGGGCTGTGAGATTACTGCTTTTACCTCAAATCTGGATAAAACCGATGAGCTGAAAGCCATGGGCGCGGATCATGTGGTGAACAGCCGTGATCCTGCCGCGATTAAAACGTTACGTGGTAAATTCGATTTACTGCTGAGTACCGTGAATGTCACTTTGGACTGGCAGGCTTATCTGGCGACACTGGCACCGAATGGTACCGTGCATATGTTAGGCTTACCTTTGGAGCCAATGCAGATTTCGGCGGGTTCATTAATTGGTGGTGCCAAGTCTGTGACGGGTTCACCGACAGGTTCTCCAGCGGCTTTACGTCAACTACTGAAATTTGCTGCGCGTAAAAATATTGCGCCACAAATCGAATTATTTCCAATGTCAGAAATCAATGCAGCAATTGAACGTCTGCATTCTGGTCAGGCCCGTTACCGTATCGTGTTAAAAGCAAATTTTTAAATTGTTGATTTGAATACACTCATCTGCCCTTCTGCGATAGTCGGGCAGATTTTTATTGTATCAATAAACTTTTAGAGATATTTAGCCAGTTTAGTGGCTAGAAACTCGATAAATAAATGCACCCGTTTCGGTAAATGTTCCTGTCGATAATAGACTGCATGAATATTCTGATACTGCAATTCAATCTGATCTTCAAACAGTGTCTGTAAACGTCCTGCCTGCAAATCCTCCTGCACCAGAAAGCGCGATAGGCAGGTGATCCCCACTCCATGTAAAGCCAATTGACGAACAGTTTCCCCATTAGACGCCTTGATCTTGGGTTCGACCGTAATATGTCTATCATTTAGCTGAATCGGCCAGGTATTCAGATGGGTCGGATGGCTAAAGCCCAATAGAGTATGTTGAGACAAGTCTTCAACAGATCGAGGAACACCCTTCTGTTGTACATAATCAGGACTCGCCACAATGTAGAGCCGACTACGACATAATAATCGGGCATGCAGGCTGGAATCCTGTAACTCACCAAAACGGATGGCCACATCAGTTTTATGCTCTAGAAGATCAATCACCTGATCATGATTATTCAGCTCAATCTCAATATTAGGATATTGCTGCATAAATTCCTGGATCAGTGGCACAATCACATGCAGGACAAAGGGTGTAGCTGAATCGACCCGGATTAAGCCTGCAGTATCGATATCTGATTTCAGCAAGGCATCTTCAGCTTCTGCCAGATCATTGAGAATCTTGCGTGATTTTTCTAGAAATAATTGCCCTTCCTGGGTCAATTTCAGTTTACGTGTCGTGCGTTCCAATAAAGTGACATTCAACTTATTTTCCAAACGCTGCAATGCCCGACTGATGCCTGAAGTTGTCTGTCCCAACCGCTCTGCCGCTCTGATAATCGAACCATTGTCTACGATAGTGACAAAGGCTTGTAGCTCCTCAATGGTCGATTTCATCTTCAGTCCATTTAATGATTTATAGTCAATAATATTTTGCAAATTAGACTATTTTTTAGCAACAATAAAAATCGCAAAATACTTCACATCAAAAATAAGCAAGATTGAATTTATGAAAATTGTTCCACAAATGGGTGTAGGCACCTTTCGTCTCTCTGGACAGGCCGTGATTGACTCAGTAAAAACCGCATTAGAAGTTGGCTATCGTGCTGTAGATACTGCACAGATCTATGCCAATGAAGCTGAAGTTGGTCAGGCAATTGCTGAAAGCCAAGTCAACCGTAATGAGCTGTTTATCACTACGAAAATCTCGACAGATAACTACGCGCCAGACAAACTGATTCCAAGCCTCAAAGAAAGCTTGCAAAAGTTACACACCGACACAGTCAACCTAACCCTAGTCCACTGGCCAGCGCCGAAACTCGGCACTCACATTCCTGAACTGATGCAAAGTCTGCTGGAAGCCAAACAGCAAGGACTGACTGAACATATCGGTATTTCCAACTTTAATATCGAGTTAACCCAGCAAGCAATTGACAGTATTGGGCTGGAACATATTGCGACCAACCAGATTGAATTGAGTCCTTATCTGCAAAACCAAAAACTGGTCGATTTTTTGCAATCACAGAATATTGATGTAACGTCTTATATGACCTTGGCTTATGGCAAAGTCTTGAATGATCCAGCCCTGCAAAAGATTGCTGCACAACATCAGGCTTCAACTGCACAAATTGCATTAGCCTGGGCCTTACAAAAAGGCTTTGCGGTGATTCCATCTTCTACCAAGCGTGAACATCTACTGGCTAATCTGGCTGCACAGGATATTCAGCTAACTCAAGAAGAAATGGCGCTGATCAATACGGTGGAACGTAATGGTCGTGAAGTTGATCCAGAACAGTTAGCACCAATTTGGGATTAAGCACACGAATGAAAATTAACTTTCCCTTATTGGCTTTGGCTGTAGGTGCCTTTGCCATTGGTACCACTGAATTTTCTCCCATGGGCTTTTTACCGGAAATTGCCCGGGATCTGGACATCTCGATTCCGCGTGCCGGTATGCTCATCAGCGCTTATGCGCTCGGTGTGATGATAGGTGCACCGCTAATGACCTTATGGCTCAGTCGCTATTCCAAACGTAAATCGCTGATCTTGCTTATGGCGATCTTTACGATTGGCAATTTACTGGCGATGCTTGCTCCGAACTATCTCGGGCTGATGGGTGCACGACTGATTACCAGCTTAAATCATGGGGCTTTCTTTGGCATAGGCTCAGTCGTGGCCGCCAGTGTAGTTCCCAAAGATAAACAGGCCAGTGCCGTTGCGATGATGTTTATGGGGCTGACCATTGCCAATATCGGTGGTGTGCCCTTGGCGACCTGGGTTGGTCAACATATCGGCTGGCGCATGGCTTTTTGTGGAATTTCCCTACTTGGTCTGCTCACCATGTTCTCTCTCTGGAAAGCACTACCCGAAGGCCAAAGCAGTCAAAAACCGGATGTCCGTAGAGAACTTAAAGTCCTGACCCGATTGCCTGTCGTCCTTGCCTTGCTGACGACCGTCATGAGTGCCGGTGCCATGTTTGCGCTCTACACCTATATTGCACCAAGCTTGCAAAGTTTTACTCAAGCTTCACCGACCTTGATTACCCTGATGCTGGTCCTGATTGGGGTAGGCTTTTCAATTGGGAATCATCTGGGTGGCAAGTTTGCAGATCTGTCACTGGACAAAACCCTGATTGGCTTCCTGTTAATCTTGATGCTGATGATGCTACTGTTCCCAATTTTGGCGACGACTGCCATTGGTGCAGCGCTAGCTTTAATCATTTGGGGTGCTGCAGCATTTGCAGTCGTGCCACCGCTACAAATGCGGGTCATGTCAGTCGCACATGAAGCACCCGGACTCGCCTCTTCAGTGAATATTGGTGCCTTTAATCTGGGCAATGCTGTTGGTGCGATTGCCGGGGCTGCTGTGCTGAATCTTGGTTTGAGCTACAGTGCAGTTTCCTTTGCTGGCGCTGGTCTGAGTGCATTTGCATTGTTACTGGTTTTACTGCAAATGAAGATCGCTGCACCACAAACTGTAGATGTTGCATCCTGTAGCTAAAAGCCCTTGCCATAAAAAGTCCGCATCAAGCGGGCTTTTTTTATGACTGACTAACGCAGCGCTTCTGGCAATACCGGAACTGTCGAGGATTTATTCAGTTCCAGCTTCATTTTTTGCAACATCTGATAAGGCTGTTGCTGTACAAACATATTTACAAAGGTCAGCGGGATAGAGCCTTCAGGATTGGCATAACCATAGGTAGAGACCTTGACCTTTTTCTCGCCTAAACGGTTAAAAGTCCAGTCACCTTCATAATGGGTCAAGCGTACATAATCCGGATTCAGTGGATAGCCCTTTTGAATGGCTTTGTTCTTAATCGTGATCTGGCCATTGGCTTCACGGATCATTTTCCCTTGTACCACTAAGTCCCGGTCTTTCAGCGGAAACGGAAAATCCAGTACCATATACAAGGTGAAATCGCCCTTTTTGTCATCCCGGGAGAGTACCTTCACATTGCCCATATAAGGCACCCATTTTACTGCATTATCGACATCAATAATCAGGTGCACTGCCTGTTCTATCGGTACATCATAAGTCGTTTCAGCTTTATACAGAAAAACCGGATTGTTCTTGTCTTGATAGGTCCAGACCTTGATATTATTTTTATTAATACTGAGTTTGGCATTTGGTACAGATTTAGGCTGTGCTGCGGCAGCAAATACCACAGCACAGATCATGAGTATGACTTTTTTCATTCCATTGTCGTCTTATTTTAGTTTTAGTTATTCTTATACTTATAAATGATTTTGACGAAAATTTAAACTTGAATATCGTTAAAACCAAGTACATCTTTCATGTCATATTTACGCGCCTCGCGACCAACCACCCAAGCTGCGGCACGTACTGCACCTGAAGCGAAGTTCATGCGGTTAGTAGCTTTATGGGTAATCTCAACGCGTTCGCCATCGGCAATAAACATCGCTGTATGCTCACCCACAATATCACCACCACGAATCGTTTGGAAGCCGATACTTTGGCGCTCACGTGGACCTGTATGGCCTTCACGGTGATAGACTGCATCTTTTTTCAGATCACGGCCAAGTGCACCTGCAATTGCCTCACCCCACATCAGTGCCGTACCTGATGGTGCATCCACTTTATGACGATGGTGCGCTTCAATCACTTCAATATCAACGGTATCACCAAATACTTTAGATGCTAGCTCTAGTAGTTTAATTGACACGTTTACACCCACTGAATAGTTGGCAGCGTAAACCACAGGGGTTTCAGTTGCAGACTCATCGAGGTAAGCTTTTTGTTCGTCGTTGAGACCCGTGGTACCAATCACGATGGCCACGCCATTTTCACGGCACACTTTAAGGTGATGTACAGTGGCTGCAGGTGCAGTGAAGTCTATGACAACATCACAGTCTTTCACCACTTCTTCAAGGCTACCAACAACTTTTACGTCAACTGCACCAATACCTGCCATTTCACCTGCATCTGTACCAATTAAGGTACTTTCTGGGCGTTCAACTGCTGCGCCCAATTGATAGCCGGCTTCTTTCACTGCCTGAATAAGGATGCGTCCCATACGGCCGCCTGCCCCTAAAATTCCAATGCGTGGTGTCGCTGACATAACATAGTCCTGATATTGATTCGAAATTGTTCTTACTATAGCAAAACTCGCTCCTAACACTAAGATTGATCGCATAAAAATCAATGAAAAGAATTAAAGAAGATCATGAGCGTTTTTAATATGCAGGAAATGTTTAATTAAATTCTAAAGAGTCGGCTTTCTATAGAATATTGGGCAAGCTGTTTTTCCTGTATACACTACGAGCTCAGGATTAAAAATATAAAAAGCCCATAGGATAACCATGGGCCAGTTGTATGAGAGCAATACCTTGAAAATAGAAAACTAAAAATTCAGCTTTGAATATCTGAAAGATTTACTCTTCTAACAGACTTCTTAACATCCAGGCTGTTTTCTCGTGTACATTCAGACGTTGAGTCAGGATATCTGCAGTTGGCTGGTCATTTGCCTTGTCTACAATGTCAAACATGCTTCTTGCGGTACGGGCAACCGTCTCATGGGCATTGACCAGTAAGCGAATCATTTCCTCCGCTTTAGGAACACCTTCAATTTCCTCAATAGAAGTCAGCTTTGCAAACTGCTGATAGGTTCCTGGTGTCGGAAAGCCCAAAGAACGGATCCGTTCTGCAATAATGTCTAAAGCATTCCACTGTTCGGTATACTGCTGCATGAACATGTTATGTAAAGTATTAAATTGCGGGCCGGTGACATTCCAGTGAAAGTTATGGGTCATTAAATATAAGGTGTAGCTATCGGCAAGTAGTCTGGATAGACCTTCTACAATTTCCGCTCTGTCTTCGGCTGAAATACCAATATTTACTTTTATCATCTCGGTTACCTTAAATTTTAAAAAAATTATGCGTGATCAACTTGTTTATTCTTATAATCAGTTTAGCTACTTCAGCAAATTGCAAAAGATGAGATCAGTATCATTTATGTTAGCTTTGTTGAAATAACAGAGTAAGTTCAAGCCACAGGAATGTAAGGTATGACAGGAGCTTTACTGAGCAGTAAACTTATACAGAAACCTGAGGAAGATACCAATTTTTTCTCTTTAAAAATCGGTGGACTATAAAGCTAAGATATAAAAAAGGACGCCTGAGCGTCCTTTTTTATTTTCATTCAATTAGTCAAACAGACGATCAAAGAATGATTTTTTCTTCGGTGAAGATTGGCTACCTTCCCCATCCATTGATGCTTGCAGCTCTTTCAGCAATTCACGCTGACGTGCAGTCAGGTTTACCGGTGTTTCAACCACAATACGGCATAATAGGTCACCAGTCATGCTGGTACGAACAGGTTTTACACCCTTACCACGTAAACGGAATAATTTACCGGTTTGCGTACCTTCCGGGATTTTCAGGCTGACACGGCCATCCAAGGTTGGGATTTCAATCTCTTTACCCAATGCAGCATCAGCAATTGAAACAGGCACATCCATATACAGGTCAGCACCATCACGCTGGAAGATCTCGTGCTCACGCACCACCACTTCTACGTATAGATCACCTGATTGACCATCACGGATCGCTTCACCCTTACCGGTTAAACGTACGCGGTCGCCATTGTCCACACCGGCTGGAATGGTAACTTCCAGGGTTTGCTGACGATCAGATACGCCCGAACCATGACATTTATTACATGGATTCTTGATGATCTTGCCTTGACCACGACAGGTGCTACAGGTTTGCTGTACAGAGAAAAAGCCCTGCTGCATACGCACTTGACCCGCACCATGACAGGTTGGACAAATTTCAACATCATTCGGATTTTTAGAGCCTTTACCATCACAAGCATCACATGGTGCAGGTGCAGTGAAGGTAATGGTTTTCTTGACGCCTTTGACAGCTTCCTCCAGGGTCAGTTCCATGACATAACGCAAGTCGGAACCACGGCGCGCGCGTTGTTGCTGACGACCGCCGCCAAATGCCCCACCAAAGATGTCACCGAACTGGCTGAAAATATCTTCTGCGCTAAAACCACCGCCGAAGCCACCGCCGCCGCCCATACCACCTTCAAAGGCTTGATGGCCCATGCGGTCGTACATGCTGCGTTTCTCGCTGTCAGACAGCACTTCATAAGCTTCTGAAGCTTCTTTAAATTTCTCTTCAGCTTCTGGATTGTCAGGGTTGCGGTCTGGATGATATTTCATCGCCAACTTACGGTAGGCTTTTTTAATCTCATCATCACTAGCGGTTTTAGCAACACCCAAAACCTCATAATAATCACGTTTAGCCATGTCTGGCGATGCTCCTCACGGAATTTTATTTAATACTTAACTGTGGTCTGAAATTGGGGGTCAAACCAGTTTTTACAAGGGGGAATCTGAAAAAAAATCGAAAGCCTAGAAGACAGCTTTGCTTTGATAGAATTTGGACACGCCCTTGAACCAGGCATTAATCATGAAAATAAACGCAATAAAGCTGAATACGACGCCAGCGACCGTGCAGGCTTTCACCCATAACATACTGTCCCAGGCATGGAAAAAGAGTGGAATAAACCAGAGGGCTGCAAAAACAGCCAGCATGGTATAGATCACCACATTACGCATGATCCACAGCGCTTGTGCCTGTAGCCAGACTTCTGCATAGTCGACCTGAGCGACTTTGCGTGCTAACCAATAAGAAAAAATTCCAAAAATCACGGTAAAAGAGGCTAAAAACATGAACACATATGCAATGGCTACAGAGCGCCGCATTTGAGTTAAACTTTTTTGATTCATGTCTCTTTCAACCTCGTTGTCCGTTTCTGCAACACTGGAAAAACGGCAACTTCGCATTTTTTAAAATTGTAAAATTATCAGGCACTACTATATTAAAAAATTTAATATTTCGCACCTGATTTTAAGACAGTTTTAGACCGATTGCGAAGTTTTCTTTACCTTAAACCATTGCGCATACAAGGCCGGCAGGAAAAACAGGGTTAACAGTGTCGCCACAATCAGTCCGCCCATGATGGCAACCGCCATTGGACCGAAGAAAATGCTACGTGAAAGTGGAATCATGGCCAGTACAGCAGCCAGGGCAGTCAATACAATTGGACGGCAACGGCGTACCGTGGCATTGATGATGGCATCCCACTGTGATTCCCCTGCCTGAATATCCTGTTCAATCTGATCAATCAGAATCAGGGAATTACGCATGATCATGCCTGAGAGTGCAATCGTACCCAGCATGGCGACGAAACCAAACGGTTTATTAAACAATAACAGAAAGAGTACCACGCCAATGATGCCCAGTGGCGCGGTCAGGAACACAATAAAGGTCCGTGACATACTTCTTAGCTGGATCATCAGCAGGGTCAGAACCACTGCCAGGAACAATGGCATACCAGCATTCACAGATGTCTGACCACGTGCTGATTCCTCTACGGTTCCGCCTACCTCAATCAAGTAGCCACTTGGTAATTGAGCTTTAATGCTCTCCAAGACAGGAGCAAGCTGATTGACCACGGTGGCTGGTTGTAAATTACTACGGATATCCGCACGTACGGTAATCGTCGGCAAACGGTTACGATGCCAGATTAGTCCCTCTTCAAAGCTGTATTCAATATTGGCAATCTGCGCCAAGGGCACAAAGTTACCACGTGCAGTGGGTACCGCCAGACTGCTTAAAGATGCCACATCGACACGTTCAGCCTGCTCACCACGCAGACGGATTTCAATCAGCTCACGTTTTTCTCGGAACTGATCCAGTCCCGCGCCTGCAATGGAGCTGTTCAGGAAATTGGCCAGATCACTACTGCTCACACCCATCTGACGGGCACGGTCCTGATCAATGTCTAATTTGATCACTTTACTTGGCTCGCCCCAGTCCAGATGTACATTGGTGGTATTCTGGTTTTCGGCTACCTTGGCAGCGACTTTTTGTGCCCAGCTGCGTACCAGTGCCAAGTCTTCACCCGACACCCGGAATTGGAGTGGATAGCCGACCGGTGGACCATTTTCCAGCAAAGATACACGGGTACGTACTTCAGGTAACAGCAGACGAATCTGCTTGCTTAAAGATTCACGGATTTCATTGCGATCTTCCAGGGAAGAGGCCAATACCACAAACTGGGCAAAGCTGGTTTGAGGCAACTGCTGATCGAGTGGTAAATAAAAACGCGGTGAGCCGGTGCCAACATACACCACGTAATTGTCAATGCCCTCCTGTTTAGACAGGAAAGCTTCGACTTTTTTCACGGCAGCTTCGGTAGCTTTCAGTGAAGCCCCCTCTTCCAGTTTCAGATCGACCAGAATTTCTGCCCGATTAGAAGGTGGAAAGAACTGTTGCGGTACGAATTTAAACATGATGATCGACAGGGCAAAAATTCCTACAGTCAACGCAATCACGGTCTTGCGATAAGTGACACAGGTATTTACCCAACGTCTAAAACCCTGATAGAACCGGGTTTGATAAGGATCATGATGCTCCCCCGCATGATGCACAATCGGCTCTGGTTCAGGCTGCTTGCGCAGACGTGCCCATAAACGCTGATACCAAGGGGCTTTCTGGATCAGATCTCTATTAAAATCCGGCAGGAGTTTATCACCCAGATAAGGAACAAACAGCACTGCAGCGATCCAGGACACCAGCAAGGCAAGGGTCACCACCTGAAAGATAGAACGGGTATATTCACCAGTACTGGATGCAGCAGTCGCAATTGGCAGGAAGCCAGCTGCCGTAATCAGGGTTCCGGTCAACATCGGAAATGCCGTGGTACGCCAGGCATGCCCGGCAGCTTCCAGCCGGCTATAGCCCTGTTCCATTTTGATCGCCATCATCTCAATGGCAATAATGGCATCATCGACCAGCAGGCCAAGTGCCAGAATCAGTGCACCCAGGGAAATCTTGTGCAGACCGACATCAAATAGCTGCATCCCGGCAAAGGTCATTGCCAGTACCAAAGGAATTGAAAAAGCTACCACCAGACCCGGGCGAAAGCCGAGAGAGAAGAAACTGACCAGAAGCACGATAATTACCGCTTCCACCAGCACCTTCATAAACTCGTTGATACTGCGCTTTACCGCCACCGGCTGATCCGATACTTTTTGCAGATCCATCCCCAGAGGCAGGGATTTCTGCAGACGGGCGAATTCCTGTTCCAGGTTTTTACCTAGCGCAATGATATCGCCGCCCTTACGCATCGATACCGCAATACCAATGCCATTTTCCCCCATAAAACGCATGCGTGGCTGGGCTGGATCAGTAAAGCCGCGATAGACCTCTGCGACATCGCCGAGCTGGATGGTTTTACCATTCACATAGAGTGGCATCTGCTGTAGCTCTTCTACAGTCTGCAATGCACCGCTGACACGAACCTGAATCCGGTCTGTGTCGGTTTCAAAGAAACCGGCATTGCTCATGGCATTTTGCTGTTGTAGCGATTGCTGAATAGCAATGACTGGAATACCCAGCTGTGCAGCTTTGGTATTAGAAATCTCAATCCAGATTTTCTGGTCCTGCAGGCCAATCAGCTCAACTTTGGCAACATCTTTTACACGCTGCAATTGTAGTTGCAGACGGTCGGCATATTCTTTTAGTGTCGCGTAGTCGAAATCTTTGCCTTTCAACACATAGATATTGCCGAAGGTATCGCCGAATTCATCGTTAAAGAACGGACCTTGCACGCCTTGTGGCAGTTCATGCCGGATATCATTAATTTTCTTACGAACGTTATACCAGACATCAGGAACTTCTTTGGACCGTAGCGAATCCTTGGCCACAAAGGTCACCAGCGATTCACCTGGACGGGAATAAGCCATGATGCGGTCATATTGCCCCGTGGTCATCAGTTCCTTTTCAATCCGGTCCGTGACCTGCAAGGAAACTTCCTGTGCACTGGCCCCCGGCCAGTAGGTCTGTACCACCATCACTTTAAAGGTAAAAGGCGGATCTTCACTCTGTGACAGTTTGGAATAAGACATGATGCCGACCAGACCTAGCAGAATCATGAAATACAGCACCAGCCCCTTATTTTTCAGGGCCCATTCGGAAAGGTTAAAATTCATGTTTAACCTCCAGCCCGTATAGTTACACTACGGTTCTGACGGTCAATCGGACGGATCTTTTGCTGATCCCGGAGCAGGTGAATGCCTCCAATCACTACATAATCATCTGCTTTGAGGCCACTCAGCACAGGCACAGAATCACGGCCATAAGCACCAATCTGTACCGGGATCTTACGTACAGTAGCGTCCGGCTTAACGACCATCACATAGGCCTGACCATCCGTCGCAGAGACACTGGATAAGGGTACGCTCAGAGCATTGTCCTGAGTTTTGATAAAGAATACACGGGCACTTTGTCCGAGCTGAATTGACTTCTGGCCTTCACGTAATGCCACCCGAACCGTAAAAGTCCGGGACTGATCTGCAGCCGGAGAAATCTCACGCACATAAGCACTGAATTTTTCATCTTTTTTCGACCAGAGGGTAACCCAAGCGGTCTGACCCACTTTAATTTCGCTCACCGCCTGTTCTGGTACCCCAATCACCACTTCACGATCTCCGGAGAGCGCAATTTCAAAGGCTGCCTGCCCTGCCGCCACCACCTGACCGACTTCAATATGACGTGCAGTAATCACGCCATTTTTATTGGCAATTAAGCGGTTATAACTCGTCTGGTTACGGCTGACATCATAATTGGACTGGGCCTGCTTCAGATTCGATCTAGCTGCCTTATATTGATTCTCGACTGCATCATATTGCGAGCGGCTGACCGCATTGGCCGGCAGTAACTGTTTAAAACGGCTCAGTTCATCTTCCGCAATTTTGGCTGCAGACTGGGCACTTTCCAGTTGGGCACGCGCTGCGTTTAACTGCAGTTCCGCATCCTTGACATCTAAGCTTGCCAGTACTTGCCCTACCCGAACCTGATCCCCGACATCGACATAACGCTGGGTGATCTGACCAGCTACCCGGAACGCCAGTGGCGTTTGCTGACGTGCCTGTACATCCCCGGCATAGCTTTTCTGTTCTAAATAGGAGGTATTCGGCTGAGTCACCATGACAAAGGGAACTTCCTGTTCTGTTGTCGCATTGTTTTTGCTGCATCCCCCTAAGGTCACACTGCAAGCTATAATCATGCCGGTCAGGACGTACTGAATCGTGCTCATGTTGTCTGCTCTTATCAAATAATGATTTTTCTGGTCGATAGACTGCGCTATAGTGAACTGGTTATTTTTTAATTAATATACCATGCGGTACACTAATTAGAATTACCTCCATAAAACAATGACCATTTTTATTTTTTTGGAAAAAAATGTGCAAATTCCCGTAGGACGTCCTAAAGATCTCGAAAAGCGCCGGCGGATTCTGGATGCGGCCAAACACCTGTTTTTGCAGCATGGCTATCATGGTTCCAGCATGAACCAGATTGCGCAGGCTGCGGGCGTGTCCAAGCTAACGGTGTATAACCATTTTCAGGACAAAGCCACACTGTTTACCTGCGCAATTGAAGATACCTGTGAGCATCTGATTCCAGCCAGTCCAACGACACTGCTGCATGCCGAGAGCAATTTTCATGATGCGTTGCATGAAGCCTGTATATTGTCGATGAATATGGTCAATCTGCCGGAAGCGATTAAACTGGATTTACTGCTGATGGAACTGGCTTCCGAGCAAAGTCCTTTAACCCAACAATTCTTTAATGCCTCGCATCTGCGATTAAGCCAGCTCTGGCAAGAGTTCTTTCATTTGGCCCAGAGCTATCATTTTATTCAGCAAGATGATCCATTGCGTCAAACTGAACTGATGCTCTCACTGCTATTTGGTAACCGGCATCAGAAAGTTCTGCTGGGTGTGTTTCCCGTACCTGCCTTAGAACAACAGCAAATAATTATTCAGGACGCTATTCATATTTTCTTATTGCGCTATGCCGCCTAAACTGCCAATTTGTAATTAGATTCATACAAATTGGCATTCACCTTGCTATTTTATAGGCAGGTCGTGTCCGACTTTTGTCTGTAACGGGCTTGGAATGCTTTCCAGGCGCGGTATAGTTAGGAAATGCAACAGAGGGAATATAAAAATGGCTCAACAAATTGATGCACCACTACGCGAAGACGTACGTTTACTGGGCAATCTGCTCGGTGAAACCTTAAAGCTACATGCGGGGCAGGATTTGTTTAATCAGGTAGAACAGATTCGGGCGCTTTCCAAAGGTGCTCGTGACGGCCAGCTAGAAGCAGAAAAACAACTCGAACAGCTATTTCTCAGTCTGGAAGATGATGAAATTCTTCCGCTTACCCGTGCCTTTACCCACTTCCTGAACTTTGCCAATATTGCCGAGCAATATCACGTGGTCCGTCGTCGCCGTCAAAGCGAATTTGATGAAACTGCCGAATCGCCAAATCCCCTGGTTCCCCTATTTGAAAAATTTAAACAGCAGGAAATTTCCGCTGAAAGCCTATATCAGCAGATCTGTGAACTGAAAATTGAACTGGTACTGACTGCGCATCCGACTGAAGTCAGCCGCCGCACCCTGATTCAAAAATATGATGGTATCAATGACTGTCTGTCCAAATGCGACCAGCAGAAACTTACCCCGCGTGAACGCCAAGCCGTTTTGGCCGAACTGAAACAGCTAATCACGTCTGCCTGGCAGACTGATGAAATCCGTCAGCATCGTCCGACACCAGTCGATGAAGCCAAATGGGGCTTTACTACCATTGAACAGACCTTATGGAATGCAGTACCAAAATTCATCCGTGAACTGGATGGCATGGTACAGGAACAGTGCGGTCAGTCATTACCGCTCAGTGTTGCGCCAGTGCGTTTTGCCTCCTGGATGGGAGGTGATCGTGACGGTAACCCGAATGTGACCCATCACATTACTCAGGAAGTACTGTGGCTGTCACGCTGGAAAGCTGCTGATCTGTATTTACGTGATATTGAAGATCTGCGCTGGGAACTGTCGATCCAGCAATGCAGTGAAGAACTGCAACAGGCGCTGGGCAGCTCACATCCGGAACCTTATCGTGAATATCTCCGTGACACCCGTGAACGCCTGAAAGCAACGCGGCACTGGCTGGCAGAAAAACTGCATGGCAATGATGCCGATGACAGCCAGGTAATTAAAACCAAAGATGAGTTATTACAGCCTTTATTGCTGTGCTATCGCTCGCTACTAGCGTGCAATCTGCCGGAAATTGCCAATGGCAAACTGCTGGACTTTATTTACCGTGTGAACAGTTTCGGCATTGAATTGCTGAAACTGGATATCCGTCAGGAATCTGGCCGTCACCGTCAAGCGATCTCTGCGATTACGGAGTATCTTGGCTTAGGTAATTTTGAAACCTGGACTGAACAGGCACGTCAAAATTTCTTATTACAGGAACTGCAAAGCAAGCGTCCGTTATTACCAAAATACCTCAATGAACCGGCCGGCAGCCTGATTGAGCATCCGGATGTGCAGGAAGTCTTCGCGACCATGCGTACGCTGGCAGAACAGCCAAGTGAATCACTCGGTGCCTATATCATTTCGATGGCGGAATATCCAAGTGATGTACTGGCGGTTTTATTATTGCAAAAAGAAGCAGGTATCAAGCAGGCTTTACGTGTAGTGCCTCTCTTTGAAACTTTGAAAGATCTCGATGGCGCAGCCAGTACCATGTCAACCCTGTTCAATATGCACTGGTATAAACAGCATATTCAGGGCAAGCATGAAGTCATGATTGGCTATTCAGATTCAGCCAAGGATGCCGGTTTTATGTCTGCCAACTGGGCGCAATACCGTGCCCAAGAGGAACTGACGGCTGTTGCAAAACAGCATGGTATCCAGCTGACGCTGTTCCACGGCCGTGGCGGTTCAATCAGCCGAGGGGGGGCTCCAACACAACAAGCCCTGTTCTCACAACCACCCGGCTCGATCTCAGGTGCGATTCGTGTCACTGAACAGGGTGAGATGATCCGCTTCAAGTTCGGTCTGGAAGGCATCGCGCTACAAAACCTGGAGATCTATACCGCGGCAACATTGGAAGCAACGCTATTGCCGCCCCCTGTGCCGAAAACAGAATGGCGTGACCTGATGCATCAGATGACCGATTTATCGGTACAGGTCTATCGTCAGACAGTCCGTGAAAATCCCCACTTTGTAAAATACCTGCGTACCGTCACCCCAGAACTGGAACTGCAAATGCTGCCCTTAGGTTCACGTCCAGCGAAACGTAAAGTAAGTGGCGGGATTGAATCTTTACGTGCAATTCCATGGGTCTTTGCCTGGACCCAGATCCGTCTGATGCTACCTGCCTGGCTCGGTACCGGTGCTGCATTAAATGAGGTACTGGATCAGGGTCAACGTGCCACACTCGATGAAATGCTAGCGCAGTGGCCATATTTCCAGACCCTGATTGATATGCTGGAAATGGTCCTGTCCAAAGCAGATGGTGATGTGGCATTGTATTATGAGTCACACTTGACTCATGATCCCGACCTGAAAGTATTAGGTGAGGAACTGCGTCAACGCCTGAAAGATGCGGTACAAACGCTGCTGACCTTAAAAGGTGAATCAAAACTGCTGACCAGTAACGATGTGCTGGATCAATCAATGCGTGTGCGTAAGCCCTATTTACTGCCGCTGCACTTGTTACAGGCCGAACTGATGAAACGCCGTCGTCTGTATCTGGCAGAGCAAAATGCTGAACACACCCCGGTAGATCATGCCTTAATGGTAAGTATTGCCGGAATTGCCGCTGGTTTACGTAATACGGGCTAAGTAATTTTTAATCATGAAGAAGCACATCTCCATGATGTGCTTTTTTATTGATCAGTCAACAGCCAAAAAAGCTTTCTTTTATATATCACATTAGATTTACTTATAGATCATCCCAAGAAGTAGCTGATGAATTAATCTACTGATTTCACTTTATTTTTAAACCACTTTACTTTTACCACACGGTAAAATCTCAAATAAAGTCATAGAATTAATTTGAACAAAAATTTTGTTTTGGTAATTAAATCTTTGAAAGAACAAGAGTATGATGTGCTCAATTTATCTTTTGAGTGCTCATTTTATGTCCAGTTGGTTTCCCAAATGGCGCCCTTATGAGGGCAGTATCGATGCACGACCAGTAGGTACCGCAGAGTATTTACCACCCACACAAACTGTAATTCTGGGTGTACAACACGCTTTTGCAATGTTTGGTGCCACTGTACTGGCACCGTTTTTAATGGGCTTTGATCCAAACCTGGCAATCTTAATGTCAGGGATCTGTACCATTCTGTTCTTTATAATGACAGGTGGTCGAGTTCCAAGTTATTTAGGTTCAAGCTTTGCCTTCATTGGTGTGGTGATTGCGGCAACCGGTTATGCCGGTGGTGCTGGCCTCAATCCGAATATTGGCGTTGCAGCAGGCGGGATTATTGCCTGTGGTATCTTCTATGCCTTGATGGGTTTTCTGGTCATGGCAACAGGGACCCGCTGGATTGAAAAACTGATGCCACCAGTCGTCACTGGTGCGGTGGTCATGATTATTGGCTTGAACCTGGCTCCTGTGACTGTAAAAAGCGTGATGGGCAATACTTTTAATATGTGGATGTCTTTGGTCACAGTATTGTGTATGGGTTCAATTGCCGTATTCACTCGTGGCTTACTGCAACGTCTATTATTATTAGTCGGTCTATTGTTAGCGTATCTGATCTATTTCGTACTTAGCAATGTCATGGGTTATGGCACTGCAATCAATTTCCTGCCAATTCAGCAGGCTGCCTGGTTTGGTTTACCGACCTTCCATGCGCCGACTTTTGAATTGAATGCCATGCTGATTATTGCACCGATTGCCTTGATTCTGGTCGCTGAAAACCTCGGGCATATTAAAGCAGTCGGCGCAATGACTGGAGAAAACCTGGATCCGCATATCGGTAAAGCCTTTGTTGCAGATGGTGTTGCGACTACCTTGGCTGGTGGTGTCGGTGCTCCGGGAATGACCACGTATGGTGAAAACATCGGTGTGATGGCTGTGACCCGTGTCTACTCCACCATTATCTTTGCCGTAGCCGGTGTGTTTGCTGTGTTCCTGGGTTTATCACCGAAGTTTGGTGCAATTATTCATACCATTCCAACGGCGATTTTAACCGGCGCCTCAATTGTGGTCTTTGGTCTGATTACTATTGCCGGTGCGAAAATCTGGATTGAAAATAAAGTCGACTTCTCACAAAACAAAAATCTGATGGTTGCGGCTGTGACCATTATTTTAGGTACGGGTGACTTTGCCCTGACCTTCGGTAACTTTAACCTAGGTGGAATTGGTACAGCGACCTTTGCTGCGTTATTCCTGAACTGGTTCTTTAGCCTAGTTGATAAAAAATAATTCGAAGACTTAAATTTTCAAGCAGCCTCCAGGCTGCTTTTTTTATATCGCAAGAATTGTTTAAATAGGCCTGATCTTTTATATGAGCATCCTGTAGATGCGTCTGGATTTATTTGATTTACAGCTGTTTTTAAATATTGTTGAGACTGGCAGCCTGACCAGGGGTGCCGAATACTCGTCAATTTCCTTGCAAGCTGCCAGTGAAAGGATTAAAAAACTGGAACAGCACTATCAGGTCAACCTGTTCATCCGTCATTCTGGCGGAGTAAAACTCACTTTTACCGGACAGGTCTTCGCTGAACATGCTCAAGCCATCCTGCAACAGGGACAACAGCTGTCACGAGCTATGGCAGTTTTTAGTGAAGGACAGCATTCTAATATCAGCTTGTGGTGTAATTCATCAGCACAAAGTGAATATCTTCCCCTGTTGCTACCCACGTATCTGGTCAATAACCCCAATATCCAGATTGATCTAAAAGAAGCAGAGAGCAATGACATCATTGCAGCATTGACCAGTGGCACTGCCAAACTTGGTTTAATTTCCAGCTTCTTTGCTGCTCCACAGTTGCAAACCCTGGAATTTTCAGATGATCCTTTGGTGCTAATCTGTCCAGAACAGCATGATCTCAGTACCAGTAAAGCATTAAAATTAGGGGACTGTCTGAATTATCCCTTTGTGGGTTTAATGCAATATCACTCCTTACAACAGTCTATTGAAACCCAGGCCAGATTACTCCACTGCGAAATCCAATACCGCTTAAGATTGCCGAATTTTTCTGCTATTGCTCAGGTGGTTGCGAATGGTGTTGGCATTGCCATCATGCCGCAACGTGCTGCGCAACGTTTGGCCAAGCTCTATGCATTTAAGCAAATCCAGTTGACTGGAGATTGGGCCAACCGCAA
Organism: Acinetobacter sp. VT 511; assembly: GCF_001077515.1. Lineage (NCBI taxonomy): Bacteria > Pseudomonadati > Pseudomonadota > Gammaproteobacteria > Moraxellales > Moraxellaceae > Acinetobacter > Acinetobacter sp. VT 511. The sequence goes on from NZ_LFRE01000095.1 coordinate 70,240, forward strand.
GTTACTATTAGCTGCGAAAAATTTTGATGAACTGAGTGCTGCCTATCAACATTTTAGCCAGTTTTTACTTTCTGCCGAGATTCAGAAAGTCTTGGATTAAATCCAGCCGAACTGGTGCAGTATCATATAACTGCCCAGAGCAATCAGACCGATAAAAAATACAGTACGGAATTTCTGCTCAGGAATTCGATAGCGAATTTTCTTACCCAACCACATGCCGATGAGCGCAGGAACTAAAGCAATTGCCGATATGGCATAATCGATCGGAATGTCTTCCACAGGATTTTGATGCAGGAAAATCGCTAGACACAAAGTCGAGGTACTAAAGGCTAAGCCTAAAGCCTGTACCAGATCATCACGTTTTAAATGTAAAGTCTGTAGATAAGGGACGATCGGAATCACCACGACCCCTGTGGCAACGGTTAAAGCACCACCGAGATAACCCATAATTGGAGACAGCCAGCTCTCATGCCGGCTTAAATCCGGCATCTTTTTCGCAAACAAGCCATACAGCCCGTATAAGGCCAACATCCCGCCCAACAGAGCTTCGCTGTGAAATTCAGAATGTCCCAAGGTCGGGAAAACACTCCACACTGAACCGACGATAATGCCTAACAGCAGCAGCCAAAAACGGCGTATCAGCTGTAACACATGACCTTCAGCAAAGAGTTGCCAGAAATTAGTCAGCATGGAGGGAATGATCAGTAAAGTTGCCGCTTGAAAGGGACTCATGAAAATAGTCAGCAAACCCATAGAAACCGCGGGTAAACCTAAACCAATCGTACCTTTAATCAGACCTGCCAAGGTAAAAATGGCAATAACGAAAGCAATCATCTGATGATCCCAAATTTATTTAGGACCATGCTATAAAAATTACTGCCAAAGAAAAATCAGGGTTTTAAGGATACAGCCTCAAGCAAATCTTGAGGCTCAAGATGTACTTTGCTGGAAAGCATCAGATTGACCAGCACAGATTTTAAATAAAGGGCGCTTAAGGACGAAATTCTTTCAGTTCGCGCTGAATAAAATGCTTGAACATTTCCCGATACAGGTGCTCTATAAATACTGGATCAATGCCCTGCTTTTGAGCTTGGGCTTTGACATTTTCGACAACCTGCTCCATCCGTTCCGGAGATTGCAGGTCAGTTTCAGTTTTCTTGAAACGGGTGGTTTGGTCTACATAAAACTGGCGCGCAGCAATCAGCTCAACCAAAGCTGTATCAATCGCGTCAATCTGCTCACGTGCATGTTGTAATGATTCAGCTTTTACTTTGTTCATGTTTATTCAGTTCACTTTCAGTTTGATTATCACTCTTATACTTTTCTTCTAACACATTACTGAAAATACTTTCAATCATCCAGACACGATATAAGCTATTAAATACAAAACTTTGATTATCAATCCGAAGTTCCAGCACCGGCAAGTTGGGCTGAGACTTCATTTCACAGAGCATATCATTGTCTTTCAGCTTGGCCTGAATATCTTCTTCGGTCAGTTGCCCAACTCCCAGTTCCTGCTGTAAGGCATTGAAATGTGGGGTATAACTCAAGTCACGTCCACGCGTCCAGACCGCCTGCAAAATCCGGTACATCGCATCCACCCGCCCTTCTTCCGGGCAGCTGTAATACAGCTGTGCCATCGGCAAAATGCTTTGTACCGTCGGTCGGCAAAATGGGGTGAATTCGACTTCAGTCCGTTTTGACAGGCGCGTTGCCAGTCCCCAGTCAAAGCCATCACGACCACGATAAGACAGCGGATAGACATTCAGATGGATATTATAAAAATCGGCCAGTTCTTCCTTAATATAGGCCAGCAACAGCCAGGAAATCGGATCTTCCAGGGCAATATACAGATCCAGTTCCGAATCTAAGCCCTGAATTTCATTCAGTTCTTCAGCATCACTGATCAGGTGTTCACGCCATTCAATATGATTGATCAGGAAGATTGGATTACCCGTCAGTAATTTTTGCTGTTTCAGACGGCGGGTTAAACGCAGCAGATCATCTACCGCATGATACTGACGGCCACCGAAATCAAAATAGCTGGCCAAAACCGGGGTTGTGTCAAAGACTCGTTCAGAAAAATCCTGTGGCTGATGATGGCGACTGGCCATGGTATGCAAGGTACGCAGTTTGCCATACTGCTTTTGCCAGAGCATATGAAAGATATCTTCCAGCAGATAAAGAAAATCCTGGCCACGCAATGGTGTTCGGCGCAGAATGGTTTCGGCCTGTTTTAAGGCTTCTGCAGTAGGTAATTCTGGCGTTTCATGAAAGCTGAAACGATGCTGTCTGGAGAGGATTTTGGCATCATTAATACAGTAATTTTGCCATTCTTCAAAAGACATCTGATTGGGTATTTCGCCCCGTTGACTCGAAATTACCACCTTCAATGGTTTTAATTCCGGACTCAGGATCTCTTCCAGTTGTGGTAACAGCTGCACCGCCAGATAGCTATAGACATCATCCAGACGCAGATAAATCGTTAAGCCATCTTCAGCAGATAGCACCGCCTGGCGGGTTGGCTTTTGATAAAACCAACTCGATCGGATTGGATCGAACCAACGGCGTAACAGGGACATGAGATCAGCCTCAGTAGAGAATAACGCAGCAGATGACAGCGTCTAACTGCTACAGGATACTATCTTTTTCACCAGAATAGCAGATCGCCTGGATCTGCTGTATATGAAAAAACTTATATCAATTCAAGACAAAATGATCAATGTTTACAGAGCCCTTAGATCTCGAGATTTAGGTCAGTCACTGCCCCGGTTTCTGCACCAGAGGTCAGTTTGGCAAACTTGGCTAATGCTCCATGCGTGTAATTCGGTTTTGGTTTAATCCAGGCGGCCTGACGTGCAGCGATTTCCTCATCCGAGACATGCCAGGTCATTTCACGGGTTTCAGCATTTATCGAAATCTCATCGCCATTTTGTACCAGACCGATCGGTCCACCTTCATAGGCTTCAGGGGTGACATGACCAATCACAAACCCATGACTACCACCGGAGAATCGACCATCGGTAATCAGTGCTACGGAATCCCCTAAGCCTTTACCAATAATCGCTGAGGTCGGTTTCAGCATTTCTGGCATGCCTGGTCCACCTTTAGGACCAACACCGCGAATTACCACCACTTCACCCGGCTGAACTTCACCATCCAGAATCCCGCGCATGGCGCCCTGTTCACCCTCAAAGACCCGTGCTGGTCCTTTGAAGTAAAGACCTTCCTTACCGGTAATTTTGGCCACGGCACCTTTTGGTGAAAGGTTACCTTTCATAATGATCAGATGTGAATCTTTTTTCACCGGCTGGTCAAATGGCAGGATAATCTGCTGACCTTCAGGATAATCTTCAACATCCGCCAGGTTTTCTGCCAGAGTTTTACCAGTCACAGTCAGGCAGGAACCATCCAGCATACCGGCATCCAGCATACGTTTCATCAATGGTTGAATCCCGCCAATCGCAATCAGCTCCGACATCAGATATTTACCCGATGGACGTACATCAGCAACTACAGGAATGTCTTTACCAATCCGGACAAAGTCATCCAGACTGAGCTCCACACCTGCAGTATGCGCCATAGCCAGCAGATGGAGTACACCATTGGTCGAACCACCCAAAGCAATCAGCACTTTAATTGAATTTTCGAATGCTGCCTTGGTCATGATGTCACGTGGCTTAATATCCAGACGTAACAGATTCATCACGGCTTCACCGGCACGGGCACAGTCGATCTGCTTGTCTTCAGACACAGCTTCCTGTGCAGAAGAACCCGGCAGGCTCATACCAAGTGCTTCAATCGCAGAAGCCATGGAATTCGCGGTATACATCCCGCCACAAGAACCTGGACCCGGCAAAGCCACTTCTTCAATATGCTTGACCTGAATCGCATTGATTTCACCTTTGGCATGCTGTCCGACTGCTTCAAATACGGAAATCATGTCGGTATGACCTTCGCCCGGTTTGATGGTACCGCCATAAATAAACAGACCTGGACGGTTTAGACGTGCCAATCCCATGATGCAGCCCGGCATATTTTTATCACAGCCACCAATGGCAATTACGCCATCATAGGCCTGACAGCCGACCACTGCTTCAATCGAATCCGCAATGATTTCACGGGATAGCAAGGAGTATTTCATACCTTCAGTACCATTAGAAATCCCGTCGGAAATGGTAATGGTATTGAAGATAATGCCCTTACCTCCCGCAGCACTCACACCCTGCTCGACTGTACGTGCCAAGCCATCAATATGCATATTGCAAGGCGTGACATTGGCCCAGGTCGAAGCAATGCCAATAAAAGGGCGAGTAAAGTCTTCATCCTGAAAACCGGTGGCACGCATCATGGAACGGGCGGGTGCATTTTCAATACCTTCATAAACGGGGGCGGAATGCTCGCGGATATTCTGTTTACTCATTATTTTCTTCCTGGGCAATGACCAATCTTAAGCTTCGGTCTTGGGCAATTTACTTTAAGGTCATTGTATAGAAAGCATTCAGTATGTAAAAGAAATTAGCCTACAGAAAAACATTTTGATGAATCCTTAAAAATTTGAATCACATGACCAAACGACATGGATGTCGCTGTTTCGCTGCTCTACAGGGAAGTAGAGTTAGCGGAACAGGAGCGTTTTGTTACTTTTGCGCCGTCAAAAGTAAGATTCTGCCTATGCAAAAATTATTAAAACCCTAAAAGTGATTTGAGGCAGAGAATTATCGAACAATCAGACTAGCATTTGCAGTGCAATATCAGGGGGTTGCCACACGACCCGACTCGGACTTTTAAAGCCGAGTCTTTTTCTTGGACGATGGTTCAAATGTTAGAGAACTGAGATAGATTCATTCACATAGTCATTCAAATCACTGCTTGGCGCATTTTTAATATATGTGTGCTTAATTCAACTGATGAAGATCAAGTTCTTCATTGGATGCCAAGACCACAGATCCAAGAATCGGAGCCCCCAAAATCACAGGAACAGCTAAAATCCAGAATACGACGGTGTAATGTGGATCAAAGAAAAATTGAATACTAAGCGCGGCTAAAATCATAACGAGTACTAAAATTACGACAAAGCGGCTAATAAATTTCATTGACATGCGTGTAATCACTTTTGCATTGATACTGTATTTTTACTATACACCTACTTTTATTAAGCCTTTATTGGTTTTAAATATCTAAAGTACTGCCATGATTGCTTTTATGAAAGTTCACGTAATTTACCCAACCTTAAATATCTAAGAAATAAAAAAAGCACTCCATCTGGAGTGCTTTTTTGTGCTATAAAAATTTACAGCTTAGATATCACGTACTGCACCTTTCGCAGCACTCGTGGTGTGCATTGCATAGGCTTTCAAGGCTTTAGAAATCTTGCGTGGACGCTCTTCCGCAGGCTTCCAACCTTTGGCTTCTTGCGCTGCACGACGTTCTGCCATTACAGCGTCCTCAACAGCCAAATGAATCGTACGATTCGGAATATCGATTTCGATACGGTCGCCATCTTCAACCAGACCAATCGCACCACCTTCCGCAGCTTCTGGTGACACGTGACCAATTGAAAGACCTGATGAACCACCTGAGAAACGACCATCTGTTACAAGTGCACAGTCTTTCCCTAAACCTTTCGATTTCAGGTAGCTGGTTGGATACAACATTTCTTGCATACCTGGACCACCACGTGGGCCTTCGTAACGAATTATAACCACATCGCCGGCCGTGATTTTACCGCCCAAGATCGCTTCAACTGCTGAATCCTGGCTTTCAAATACACGTGCTGTACCGTTGAACTTCAAGATCGACTCATCTACACCAGCCGTTTTTACAATACAACCATCCAGTGCGATGTTGCCATAAAGTACTGCCAGACCGCCGTCTTTAGAGAAGGCATGTTCGGCATTGCGGATCACACCATTTTCACGGTCGCCATCTAGGCGTGAGTAGTACCGGTCTTGTGAGAATGCGGTTTGTGTTGGTACACCGCCTGGTGCTGATTTAAAGAAGTTATACACCTCTTCATCTTCAGTACGGATAATGTCCCATTTATCCAAGGCATCTTTTAAGGTTGCTTCATGGACGGTGGGTACAGAGGTATCCAACAAACCTGCGCGATCCAGTTCACCCAAGATCGACATGATACCACCAGCACGGTGTACATCTTCCATATGCACGTCCTGCTTTGCAGGTGCAACTTTACACAGGACTGGCACTTTACGAGACAGACGGTCAATGTCATTCATGGTGAAATCAACACCAGCTTCATGAGCAGCTGCCAATAAATGCAATACAGTATTGGTTGAACCGCCCATTGCGATATCTAAAGTCATGGCATTTTCATACGATGCTTTGGTTGCGATATTGCGTGGCAGCAAGCTGTAATCATTTTGCTCGTAGTGACGTTTGGTGATCTCTACGATGAGTTGACCTGCTTTTTCAAATAACTTTTTACGGTTTGCATGTGTAGCAAGTGTTGAACCATTACCTGGTAAAGACAGACCCAATGCTTCAGTTAAGCAGTTCATTGAGTTCGCTGTGAACATACCAGAACATGAACCACAAGTTGGACATGCAGAACGTTCATATGCTGCAACTTCTTCATCAGTGAAGCTATCATCTGCTGCAACCACCATGGCATCAACAAGGTCAATCGCGTGTTCATTACCACGGATTTTCACTTTGCCGGCTTCCATTGGACCGCCTGACACGAATACGACTGGAATGTTCAGGCGCATTGCCGCCATCAGCATCCCCGGTGTGATTTTGTCACAGTTCGAGATACAGACCATTGCGTCAGCACAGTGTGCATTCACCATGTATTCTACAGAGTCCGCAATCAAGTCACGTGAAGGCAGTGAATACAACATGCCGTCGTGACCCATCGCGATACCATCATCCACAGCAATGGTATTAAATTCTTTTGCTACGCCGCCTGCTTGTTCAATCTGACGCGCCACCAATTGACCGAGGTCTTTAAGATGTACGTGGCCCGGAACGAACTGGGTAAATGAGTTGACCACTGCAATAATTGGCTTGCCGAAGTCTTCATCCTTCATACCAGTGGCGCGCCATAAGCCACGCGCACCCGCCATGTTTCTTCCGTGTGTCGATGTTTTTGAACGATAGTCAGGCATTGTGTTATTCCAACAAAGGTTGTGCTTGAGATGAATGAGTTCATTCACTCTGGCGAAATCTGTCTGATCGAGAGCATGAAATCAGTCGAAAATTGAACATATCATACACCAAGTTACACGGCGGACCAGGCACTTATCGATGTGACAGTGTGGGATATGCTCAGAGCAGTTTCAGTACGTACACGATTAAAATCTTTTATTAAAAACTACTATACCGCTATCGTTCCGGATTAAATACAAAACTTTCATGAATATTTTTTACAATTTGCATGAGTTTTTTTTATATGAAATTTGAGTGATTTATCACGGTAATGGGTGGTACTGAGCTGTAAGCTTTTGCTGAATTAGGCTGCGAATTGCCTTATGCCTTATAATGCCTTTAAGTTTATTTGGAATTTCATCCGTGAAAATCATTTTTGCAGGCACACCAGAATTTGCAGCCACTGCATTGGCTGCGCTGCTAAAGACCGACCATGAGATTGTGGCGGTGTATACCCAGCCAGACCGTAAAGCAGGTCGCGGTCAAAAACTCACTGCATCTGCGGTTAAACAGCTGGCACTGGAACACAATATTCCGGTTTATCAACCGCTACACTTTAAATCTTCAACAGACGAAGGTCTGGCAGCTCAAGCTGAGTTAAAAGCCTTAAATGCGGATGTCATGGTTGTGGCAGCCTATGGTCTGATCCTGCCGCAAGTGGTTTTAGATACGCCGAAATATGGCTGTCTGAATATTCACGGTTCATTACTGCCGCGCTGGCGTGGTGCCGCACCGATCCAGCGTGCCATCGCAACGGGTGATGCCGAGACTGGTGTGACCATTATGAAAATGGCGGCTGGTCTGGATACTGGCGACATGATGTATAAAACCATCTGCCCGATTGAGCCACAAGACACCTCTGCTTCTTTGCATGACAAGCTGGCTCAGCAAGGTGCTGAAGCAACAGTCAAAGTGCTGGAATCAGAAGAATCTCTACAGCACTATCTTGATCACCGCGAAGTGCAGGATGAAGCGCTTACGGTTTATGCACATAAATTGTCCAAGGCAGAAGCTAAAATTGATTGGACTCAGGATGCGGTCACGATTGACCGCAATATCCGTGCATTTAATCCATGGCCAGTGGCTTTTACACCTATTGATGAAACAAATAACCTGCGCGTTTGGGGTTCTTTGTTATCTCATGAAAATGCGGAAGGTAAGGCCCCTGGAACTATTCTCGCGCTAGATAAACATGGCGTACATGTGGCTTGTGGTGATCAAAAAGCTATTTGCCTGACCTCACTGCAGTGGCCGGGCGGTAAAGCGCTGAATCCGGTTCAAATCAATCAAACCCAAAAATTACATGTAGGACAAATACTGGCATGAGTCATTACGAAGCCGGCACATCACACCTGAACTTACGTGCCCAGGTGATTCGCACCCTGCTCGCGGTACAGCAAGGGCAATCGCTTGCCAGTGTTTTGCCACAACATCTTGGCAAAGTGGCAGAGCGTGACCGTGCCCTGTTTCATGAACTGGTTCTTGGGACACTGCGTCAGTGGTATGCGCTGAAAAGCGTGACCCTACCATTACTGGTGAAACCGATTAACAATGATACGGTCGAAACCTGTCTCTATGTTGGTCTGTATCAGCTACTGGAAACCCGGATTGCGCCGCATGCCGCAATTTCTGAGACCGTAACGGCGGTTAAACAGCTCGGTTATCAGGCTTTAAGTGGTGTAGTGAATGCCATCCTGCGTCGTGTTTCACGTGAAACACCTGAATTCCAGGCAGCATTAAAACAGGCGCATGGTTTGCCAAGCTGGTTATATAAACGCTTAAAGAAAGACTGGCCTGAACAGCTGCTGGAACTTAGCACTGAACTGAAACAGGTGGCTCCTCTGACCTTACGCGTCAATGAACGTCAAGTGAGCCGTGATGAGTATTTAGAAATTCTGGAAGAGCATGATATTGCTGCGCATGCCTGCAGTATTTCTGAAGTGGGTATCGTGCTGGATGAAAGTGTCCATGTACCGCACCTGCCCGGCTTCGATGTTGGTGGTTTCTCGGTACAGGATGAGCATGCCCAGCTCTGTGCCACTTTACTGCCCAACCTGAATAATAAATATATCGTCGATGCCTGCGCAGCACCGGGTGGCAAGACCGCACATATCCTGGAAAAATACAGTCCTAAAAAGCTGATTGCACTGGATCAGGATGCCAAACGTCTGCTGCGCGTCCAGGAAAACCTGGAACGTCTACTACTTGAAGGTGAGCATGTAGAAATCGTTACTGCTGATGCGATCAGCTGGCAGGCGGCTGAGCAGCCGGACTGTATCGTACTGGATGCGCCGTGTTCAGCGATTGGCGTGATGCGTCGTCATCCGGATATTCGCCTGCTGCGTCAATCCACTGATATCGCCCAGACGGTGGAATTGCAAAAACAGATTCTGGAAAATATGTGGCAGCAACTGAAAGTTGGCGGTACTTTGCTTTATATCACCTGTTCGATTCTAAAAGCAGAAAATGAACAGCAGATGGTCGAGTTCTTTACTACCCATGCGGATGCTAAAGAAATCAAGATCGAAGCGAATTGGGGTATTGAGCAGATTCATGGTCGTCAGCTGTTACCGAAAGCGGGTCAAGGCGATGGTTTCTTCTATTGCCGAATCGAAAAAACAGCTTAAATAGTTGTTTGAAGAAAAAGGCAGCTTCGGCTGCCTTTTTTTATTCTGGATTTATTGGAGAAATTTGAAAATTACCAGACTGCTGGCAAGGGCCGCCATCCCGCTAATCAGGCCATAAACCGTTTCGTGACCTTTGGAATAACGCTTGGCGGTTGGCAACATTTCATCCAGTGCCAGATAGACCATCACGCCACCGATCAGACCGAAAATGATGCCATAGATGGTGGTATTCAGATACGGTGCCAGAATGAAGTAGCCCAATGCGGCTCCCAAAGGTTCCGCCAGACCAGAAACCAAACTGGCGAGCAATGCATAGGATTGTCGATGTGTCGCCATATATACCGGTAAAGCAATCGCTACACCTTCCGGGATATTGTGAATCGCAATCGCTACCGCTAACGGCGCACCCAGCATCGGGCTTTCCAGCGTTGCAAAAAAGGTCGCCATGCCTTCCGGCAAATTATGTGCAGTAATGGCAAATAACGTGAGCAAGCCGGTACGCAGCAACTGTTCCTGTCCTAGGTCCTGGGTATTATTTTTTTCCAGGGTCTCATGCGGATTGGGGACCAAATGATCCAATAACAGCACCAAGACTGCACCCAGTAATAAAGTCAAGGTTCCCCAGGCATACCCCATTTTCGCGCCATACGCCACGCTAAAAGAATCAATGGATTTAGTCAGAATCTCAGTAAGAGACACATAAATCATCGCTCCAGCAGCAAAGGCCAGACCGAAGGACATGACACGCAGGTTGGGCTTTTTTAAAAATAACACCAGTCCCCCACCCACCACGGTGGCCAAGCCGGCAAATAGAGTTACGGCAAAGGCTGTATAGACTTGTGCATCAGTAACGGAAGCAATACCCATAAGTCAGCCATTAAAAAAGTCATTATCAGCAAAGATGATAATGACTTTCATTTACAGCAACAATCAGTTTATGTGAAGATTGTTAGTCTTCTGGTTCTTCCGGATTTTTTGCCAGATGAATCACAGACAGTACCAGACCACCCCATAATAAAACGATGGAGAAAATCATCATGATCAATGCAGATGTATTCATATTGGTTCTCCTAACTATGATGGTCTTTAACTAGACTGAGCAGAATGGCGCCCAGAATAAAGAATGCAAGGGTACCCCCACCAATCGTCCATAGCGTACTTGCGGGATAACCACCATAGCCTTCTGCCATGATTGATTTCAGGGTTAAACCCAATGCCAGCAATAATGACAAAGGCGTGATCACTGTCAGCATGAACTTCCAGCTGGCACCAAGTTTCACACTGGCAAATTCATTGACATGCATTTCCAGCTGTTTCATCAATGGACGGCGGAACCAGGACAATAAAATAATCGATAACAGGCCACCACCGACAATACCGATGTTATTGGCAAAGTAGTCAATAATGTCGACAAATGTAATGGCACTATGGGTCGAGAAGATCAAAGTCGATACCACTGCTGAACCACCGGCAATAATCGTCACGGACTTGTTCTTTGACCAGCCCAGCTTGTCCTGGAATGCCGCAATTGGCACCTGCAGGATACTGACCATGGAGGTAATACCCGCCACTGTTAATGACGCAAAGAATAGGAAGCCGAACAGGTCACCGCCTGCACCTAAACTGGAAATGATTTTCGGGAAGGCAATAAAGGCCAGACCGATACCACCAGAGACTACATCTTCAACCTTTGCACCTGAGCTGAATGCCATGAAACCAAGTGCTGCAAAGACACCAATACCCGCCAGAATTTCAAAAGACGAGTTTGCCAATGCCACCACGATACCTGAACCGGTCAGGTTGGTTTTACGTTTCAAGTAAGATGCATAGGTCAACATAATCCCGAAACCCACGGAAAGTGAGAAGAAGATGTGACCAAAAGCTGCCAGCCAGACTTTATAATTGGTCATGGCTTCCCAGTTTGGAGTAAAGAAGGCATTTAAGCCATCGACTGCACCAGGTAAACGTACCGCCTGGATCACCAGGATCGTGAATAAAATCACCAGCAATGGCATAAAGATTTTATTCGCCAGTTCCACCCCACGGCGTACTCCACCGTAAAGGATCAGCATCACCGCTGCCCAAACGACTACCAGGCCAAAAAACAGTACCGGAACAAAACCGAAGGTCAGGCCTTCACCATTTTGCAGGTAGGTATTGAAGAAGAAGCCTTGAGTATCGGTTCCCCACTGTTGTCCGAAGGAATAGAACATATAGCTGCCAGCCCAGGACAATACGCTGGCATAATAAATCCCGATGATCAGGGTCACCATCACCTGCCACCAACCCAGAGATTCTGCATTCATGAGTTTTTTATAGGCCATCGGTGGTGCTTTGCGGAACTTGTGTCCAACTGCATAATCTAAAAACAATAATGGCAAACCTGCTGCGAAAATCGCAATCAGATAAGGAATCAGGAATGCACCTCCGCCATTTTCATAGGCAACGTATGGAAAGCGCCAAATATTCCCTAACCCTACTGCAGAGCCAATCGCTGCAATAATAAATCCTGATCGTGCCGACCAATTCTCTCGAGTATCTGTCATAGAACACCTAAACCTTAGGTCTCTTTAGATGCTGCTTATTATGGTTATCGCGCGAGCAAAAAAAGTACCAATAAAAATAATTCTGGGTGCTTCAATTGGAGCTTTGCCTTGTGAGCTTCAGCTTCTAAATCAGCCAACGGTCTAGCATGTCAAATCCTGGATAAAGCATCTTGCCCACACTGTCCGTGTATATGGATTTAACAATACTGAGTTTTAAGTATGATTTGTGTAAATTCTGCTCCTAATATTAATTTTTTATAATATATCTTGTTCAACCGCTCAATATTTCTCCAAGCTTAGCTTGATTTATTAAGTTATAAGTGAATTAACTTTTAGGAATATATTGTTTTTTAAGTATATCTTGATGAGTTATAAAAATTATTCCTGTTCTCTTCTTATTGAATAGCTGAACTTTAAAAACTCAGATCATGAGCAAATGTGCGCATGATCTGAACACTTAAAATTTAAATCATTATTCAGGCTTTAATTACCAGTATTCGTTCTTCCTGCATGTCACGAATTGCAGACTGGATGCCTTCACGCCCTAATCCCGAATCCTTTACACCGCCATACGGCATATTATCAACACGGAAGGATGGAATGTCGTTGATGATCACGCCACCGACATGCAACTGGTTCCAGGCATACATCATCTTGTTCAGGTTCTGGGTATAAACACCCGCCTGCAAACCAAAACGACTGCTGTTGATGCATTCAATCCCAGCCTCAAAATCGCTGTATTTTTCCAAGATTGCCATCGGACCAAACACTTCATCCTTATATACTTCTAGCCCATGATCGACATCTTCCAGTAAGGTCGGCTCAAACATCACACCATCCAGCTTGCCGCCACTGAGCACTTTAGCGCCTTTCTTCACGGCTTTATCCAGCCATTTTTTCAAACGCTGGGCTTCAGCTTCCTTGATCATTGGACCGACCAGGGTGGTGTCCAAATCAGGATCCGCTGGTTTGAGCTTTTTCAGTTTGGTTACCAGTTTTTTCTTCACCTCAGCGTAGATATCTTGATGCACCAAAATACGCTGCACGCTAATGCAGACCTGTCCGGCATGACCAAAAGCACCACCGATCAGGCGATCAATAAAGCTATCCGTAATTTCAGTATCCGGTTCGATCATTACCGCGGCATTACCACCCAGTTCCAGCGTGACTTTTTTGCGCCCTGCCCGCGCTTTCATATCCCAACCGACTACATCAGAACCAGTAAAGCTGAGCATTTTGAAACGGTCATCTGTCACCAGTACATCCGCCAGTTCACGTGGACAGGGCAGTATCGAGAACGCATTTGGTGGTAAATCAGTCTCTGCCAGAATCTCAGCAATCTTTAAAGCTGACACCGGTGTCAGGCTGGCAGGTTTTAAGACAAAGGGACAGCCCGCTGCAATTGCAGGCGCAATCTTGTGAGCGGTCAGATTCAGCGGAAAATTAAAAGGACTGATCAGGGAGACGGCGCCAATCGGAACCTGTTTCACAAAGCCCTGATAGCCCGATGCAGCTGCTGTAACTGCCAATGGCATCATACGGCCTGAATCAACCTGAGTCACGGCATCGGCAGCAATCTGGAAAGTATTGATCAGACGTTCCACTTCAGCTGCTGCAGCTTTACGTGGCTTACCCCCCTCAGCAATCAGAATCTCGGTCAACTGACCACGAATTTCATTAAACCGCTTCACACAGTGCAACAGGATTTTCTGTTTTTGATAAGGCTCCAGAGCCGCCATTTCCGCTTCGGCTTTGACTGCTGCTTTAATGGCTTTTTCCAGAATTTTGGCATCTGCCAGTGATACACGTGCGCAAACCTTATGCGTATATTTATCCTGAACCTCCAGCCACTCTGAGGTTTCCACTGCCTTACCTGCAACATAAAGCGGATAGTCGATTACTGCTCGGGGTTTAGTCATGTCATGTCCTTTCAGGGTCACGCAATATTTCGATATATTTGATTATATGCTCAAGATCCAGTGACATGCGTTTTTAAAATGTAGACCTTAGTTGAGATGGCTAAAAAACCTGCTCTGTAATTGTTCCAGATCTAGCAAAATAAAACTGAACAATTAAGCTTAATCTGGCTGGATGGTTCCCCTACTTGCTACCATATACATTTTGAAAATTACCTATATGATGCAGCTAGCCAGAAATACTAAAAATATGGATTTAGGTCATAAAACTGCTCAATTTGAGTCAAGCACAAGGAAATTCAACCTATGCACGCAAGAATCATCAATACCTTATTATGCGGACTGGCGCTGAGTAGCGTCAGCCATGCCGATATCATTGGTCTGAAAGCAGATGCCAGCTACTGGAATTTTGACGGATATAGCCAGTCTGACAATGCCAGTAAACATGATCTGGACCGTCAAGGTACGGCACAACTGTCTGTAGCTTTGGAACATCCGGTACCGTTATTGCCAAATGCAAAAATCAAATATGTAAATCTCGACAGCAACAGCGAGCAAAGCACTGTACTTAATGCTTCAGATATCGAGCTGAACAATATTGACTACATTCTGTATTACGAATTGCTGGATACAGTTGTGCATGCGGATGTCGGTGTCGGCTTAAGCAATCTGGATGGTACGGTGAAAAACCTGAATGCCGGTGCTCTAACCCAGTACGATCTAGACGAATATAGTCCTCTGCTCTACGCAACAGCAGGTGTCAAACTGCCATTCACCGGGATGAGCGCCAAAGCTGAAGCTGTTTACAGCCATGGCAGCGACACTAAAAAGACCGATGTACAAGCTGAACTTCAATACGACTTTATTGATAATCTTGCTGTAGACCTCGGTGCCAAACTGGGTTATCGCATCATGAAAATTGATGCCGAGCAAAATAATGTGCCAGATCTTCAACTAGAATTTAAAGGTCCTTATATCGGTCTGGACATGCACTTTTAATGAAAAGAATGACTTACAGAATACTACTTAGATCTTGTAAGCCCAGGCGTACAACATAAGCTGTTATCTGCGTCTTTTAAGCTATATTAAGCTGCAGTATCTTAAACCCATAGAGAGCAGGATGCTCCGAAACATAAAAACAAAAATAAGCAGATGCACCAGGACGTGAGGTACGACAGGAGTTATACCTAAATCACGAAATACGGAAAAGCCCCGATAGGATATCGGGGCTTTTTTCCATCTATTGTTTTTCTCTGTTGTTCTTTCAGGCCTTTCTTCTATAAATGCTTACAGTCCTCGGCTAAAAAAGCAACATTTCTAAAAATGCCTTATTGCTAAGCTAAAGACCCCTGCAGATATTGAGATTTACAATCATGGTCAAGAAAGTTCTGATTATCACCTCGAACGAAGGCATTGAACACGATGAATTAGTCCAGCCCCTGGATTTCTTGCAGTCACATGGTTTTGTGGTGATTCATGCTGCAGAAAAAAATGAAGACGTCCACACCATGGAAGCCGACAGCAAGCCAAGTGCACAATACACACCTGATACAACCATGCATGAAGTCAGTGTAGAAGATTATGATCTGCTGGTGATTCCTGGCGGAACAGTGAATGCGGATAAATTACGTATCAATGAAGATGCTCAACGCATCATCCAGTACTTTGCCGATAACCGGAAACCGATTGCGGCAATCTGTCATGGTCCATGGGCACTGATTGATGCGGGTCGCGTCAAAGATAAAAACCTGACTTCTTATAAGAGTATCAAGCTGGATCTAGAGAATGCCGGTGCAAAATGGGTGGATGAAGAAGTACACCGTTGCAATACCAATGGCTGGGTGCTGATTACTTCACGTAATCCGGATGATTTACCGGCTTTTAATACTGCAATTGTGGAAGAACTGGAAGCGGATATGGATATTATTCCGTAATCCTAAACCGTTCTCAAAAAGAAACCCCAGCTTGTGGGGTTTCTTTTTTTATTCTTTTTATTTAGGAATACTGCCTTTCAGGCTTTTTAAATATTCCACGACATCTTTATTGCCTGCCATTTCAGCCAGTTCTAAAGCAGTGTAAGTACTGCGATGATCGACATCTGCGCCTTTACTCACCAGTAACTTCACCACTTCAAGATGATCATTTTCGGCAGCAGCCTGTAATGCGCTATAGCCTTCTTCATCAGCTGAGTTAACATCCAGACCATCTTGCAAGCCCTGCTCGACCTGTTCAACGTCGCCGACTGAAGCCCAGTACACCAGTTCAGGAAGATGTAGTTCATCATCATCTTCAGGGATTGGGGAGATCGAATTGAATTCCATATACTTTACCCATTACTATTTTTACTTAAATAATGGACTATATCTTGCCATAAGTTCTTCTTCAGTCCTTCCTGTAATTTTTGATATTTTTTTATAATCAGGTAAAGGACATTCCTCTAGTAAGAGATGAATTGCTTTATTCGTTTTCAAATCAAGATGTAATATAAACCCATAATTTTTCAATAAATTTAAATCTATTTTCTTACTTACAGCTGCAGGAAATTCGTTTAAAAATTTATAAAACTCAATAATTAAGTCATCGGTAAGCCGCAAACTACGTTCTGTTAGATCAATTAAACAAGATAAATCACTTTGATTAATTTTTGACTCTATTTCTTCATCACTTAAATCAGCATATGCTATATTTAAATTATTAGCTTTAAAGAACTGTATACGAACTTTATCGTTAATTTCATTTCTAATATTCCACATTGAAAGCAAAGTATTGTAATTAGCGAAGAGAGTTCTTAGATAGGCTACGTTCAACCATTTAGTTTCTTTTTGGTCTGTAATAAAAACTAATTCATGATATTCGAATTGATAATTTTGACCCATACCAATAATTGATGGAACAGCAAGAAATCTCTGATAGGGATGTGAAGTTAAATTACCGTAATAATTATATTTAGTAGCAAGTAATGATTGATGTATTTCATCTGCGATCAAAATCCATTTATTAAGTATATCTAGCTTTCTTCTTTCTGCAGTTAGCTTTTCTTGTCTTAAATAGACCCTATACCCTACTATTGCACCAATTAATGAAGAAACAAGTGCCATAGCTATAGGGAAAATATAATCTTTAATAACATTTGATTCTTGTTTAAGTTGCAAAATTGCTTCAGCTATTAATTGTTCTTCATTCATCTTTTAGAATTTATTTTTAAAAATTAGATTCTTATAACATAAAAAAGCCCCCTTTCGGAGGCTTCATTTTAAAACTCAATTTTTTAAGCTTTCGACACTGCTGGCTCGACTGAACCAATCTTGTTAGCCTCATTTTCATGCATGATCAATGCAACCGCAATTGCTGTAATCAGAACCGGTAAACCGACTGCCATAAAGTTGAAGTGTGCAGGCAGGTTCATACCCAGTAAGCCACCAATCAGGATTGGACCTACAATCGCACCCATACGACCAATCGCAGAAGACCAGCCAATACCTGTAGAACGTACTGCCAGTGGGTAGTACTGCGCTACATAACTGTATAGCAACATTTGTGAACCGATTGATGCTGCACCAGCCAGGAACACCAAGATATAAAGTAAGAACTGGTTAGACGCAAAGCCCATTGAGCTCATCACAATCGCACCCATAATACCTAGGAACATCAGTACTGGTTTCAGGTGGAAACGGTCAGCCAGAATACCACCGCCGACGATACCAACCACTGCACCTACGTTCATGACCATCATGAACATCAGGCTGTTATCCATTGAGTAGCCCGCAGCCATCATTAGTTTTGGCAACCAGCTGCTAAGTGCATACATCGTCAGCAAGCAAGTGAAGAATGCTACCCAGAACAATAATGTATTGACTGCACGACCGCGGCGAAACAGGCTAACCACGTTCGCAGCTTCAGGTACATTTTCCTGAGGTAAAGTGAATACTGTATTTTCAGTTACTTTTAAATCTGGTGCCATACGACGCACAATCTCTCGTGCTTCCGCTTGGCGATTTTGTTTCACCATAAATGAGATAGATTCAGGTAAGAATTTCCAGATCACAGGTAATAAAAACAATGGAATTCCCGCAATAAAGAACATGATCTGCCAGCCAAAATCTGGAGTAAACCATGAGCCAAGCAGAGCAGCCATGACACCCCCTACGGCATAGCCACTGAACATTGTGGTTACTAAGGTACTACGCATCTTTTGTGGCGCATATTCAGAAGTCAGTGCTACCAGGTTTGGCATTACACCACCAATGCCTAAACCAGCAAGGAAACGTAAAATACCAAATTCAGTCGGGTTAGACGCAAAGCCGCCCGCGAAAGTTAAACCACTAAACAGCACGATACAGATCATGATAACTTTTTTACGGCCAATCTTGTCTGCCAGCGAACCAAAAATCATGGCACCAAACATCATGCCTGCAAGTGCTGTACTGGCCAGCATACCTGCTTGTACTGCGCTTAAGCCCCAATCTTGCATTAAGAGTGGCAGCGTCACACCATTAATTGCTAAATCGTAGCCATCAAATAAGATAATGAGTAAACACCAAGCAACTACATTGAAGTGAAAAGGCGTAAATTTCGCATTATCGACTACAGAATTAACGTCTATTTTTTCCGTTGTCATCGTTCTCATCTCCCATGAGTACTTGTCCATAAATCCTGCTGACTATTACGACAAAACAGTCAGTTCGAGCGAATATACTGAAGCGGATTTCGCGTTACAATAAGACCATAGTTAAGGTAAATTAAAGCTTTAGAGATATACTTTTATGTGATTATTCACGTTACTATTAATATTTAAATGCTTGTTTTATATATTTAAAATATATTTTTAAGTGGGTCTTTTAGTAATTTTTCTAAGCAAGAAATATATTTTGATTTCTAGTAAAAATTATGAATTTAAACGTTGAAACCCCTTATTTGAAGGGGTTTCAACCTTTTCTAAAGATTAAAAATGAATATAAGAACCAGTGGGTCATTAAGCCTTGACAGTTTTAAGCTTCGGCTCTGCTACTGGATCTGCATTTACAACGCGGTCTTTACGCACAATCAGTGATACGGCAATGGCTACAATCACCACTGGTAGGCCAACAGCCATGAAGTTCAGCTGATGTGGTAATTCCATACCCAGCAGCATTCCGATCAGGATTGGACCGACAATTGCCCCACTACGCCCTACCGCTGAAGCCCAACCAATACCGGTTGAACGAACAGTTAATGGATAGTATTGCGCCACATAGCTATAAAGCAGAATCTGACCACCAATCGCTGAAGCACCTGCCACGGCAACCAGGAAGTAAATCACAGGTTGAGGAGATTTAAAGCCTAATAGCGATAATGCCACCGCACCTGACAAACATAGAGTAATAATCACAGGTTTTAAGTGGAACTTGTCTGCTAGGATACCGCCGCCTACGGTACCAATGACCGCACCAATATTCATTGCCAGCAGGAACATTAAACTGTTACCTAACGAATAGCCTGCTGCCATCATCAGTTTCGGTAACCAGCTGCCTAAGGCATACAGTGTCAGTAAACACATAAAGAAGGCTAACCAGAATAACAGTGTGCTTGCTGTACGCCCCTGCTTAAACAAGCTGCTCACGAAAGCAGGTTCAGCAATTTTAATCTCGCTTAAAGCCAATTGAGTCTGGTCATTTAAACTGAGCTGATCATCTAAACGCTGCATGATTTGGCGAGCATTATCATGCTTCTGCGCTTTCACCAAGAATGTCAGAGATTCTGGCAGGAATTTCCAGATTAGAGGCAATAACAGTAAAGGCACACCTGCGATAAAGAACATGATTTGCCAACCAAAATTAGGAGTAAACCATGCACCTAATAAAGCAGCCATTACACCACCCACCGCATAACCACTGAACATGGTAGTGACCAAAGTGGCACGTAAGCGTGCTGGTGCATATTCAGAGGTTAAAGCCACCAAGTTTGGCATTACACCGCCAATGCCTAAACCAGCCAGGAAACGTAAAATACCGAATTCTGTGGGGTTAGAAGCAAAGCCACCTGCAAAGGTAAAACCGCTAAACAGCACCACACAGATCATGATGACTTTCTTACGGCCAATCTTGTCTGCCAGCGTACCAAACATCATCGCGCCAAACATCATGCCTGCAAGTGCTGTACTCGCCAGCATACCCGCCTGTACTGCACTTAAAGACCACTGCTGCATTAAGAGCGGTAAAGCCACGCCATTAATTGCCAGGTCATAGCCATCAAATAAAATAATCAGCAAACACCAGAACACGACATTAAAGTGAAATAGAGTAAATTTGGCCTTATCAATGACCTCATTCACATTGACTGTATTCATTGTCACGTCTCACCTCCTGTGAGTTTTCAATTTCATTGTTTTAACCGCGACACATGACATTTAACTCTTTAATCTTATTTTTATTGATTTATCCCGCCATGCTTTCGCAACAGCCCTAGTTGAGCACGCCGAGCTTTGCTCAAATACTATACAAAGGTCGCAAAATGGCATGGAAAGTTAGACCGTGTGGTCCAGTTTTTAATTAATTTAATAGCAGATTAGGAAAGAAATTACATGAATATTCAATTTTTAGAAGGCAGAAGAACCATATTCAATATGGCTGGAAGACAAGTTTGTGGACATATGAGCTCCAGAGACTCATCTAGTATATGCCTATTATTTTATTAAGAGCTGAGTTTTTAGCCTAAATCCTGCTCTATTTTCATCATTTTCTACAGTTTTCTTTTTCCCAGACATAAAAAAACACCCCCTGCCATTTGACAGGGGGTGTTTTTAGAATAATGAGCTGGCGATGACTTACTCTCACATGGGTAATCCCACACTACCATCAGCGCTAAGAGGTTTCACTTCTGAGTTCGGGAAGGGATCAGGTGGTTCA
>NZ_LFRE01000096.1:0-2009 GCF_001077515.1 Acinetobacter sp. VT 511
ACTTAACATATTATATCAAAATGGGGCTGTCAAGTCATTTGTATTCCGCATCTAAGGGGAAAAAGCGGGGTTATTCCTGACGGATTTCCCCGCTTTTCAGTCTGCTTGAAACGGTTTAAGATTTGCGCGCAGCCTGTTCAGCAAGTTGAATTGCACGTTTTACCATGTTTCCTGCATCCTTGGCTTTAATTCCGCCCCAACCTTCCTGTTGCACCGTATCATAGAAACCCAGGTCTTTCGCGAGCTCATTCTTCAGATCCTCTGACATGACACTTCTTCTTCTGCGACTCATGAACCATCCTCCTCCAAAGTATCCTTCATAATGTGATGAGTTCGTTGTTCGTTCACGTTTTGGACATCTTGTCACCAGGCCATATTCAGTTTCCTGCATTGCTTAAGAAACTGTCCCTTCACCTGTCCATATAGTATGCCGCCTGAACCTGGACTACACCCGCGTCACGGCGCCGACCTCGGGTCGGGTGTCGGACCGGCGCGTCGATCCCGGCAACGTCATCGCCGGCGGATCGTCGGCCGGCGACGTGCTGACCACCATCATCTCGGGCGGCCCGATCCACTTCGTCTTCGACGGGTCCGAGGCGGTCCTGTTGAAATATCTGCGCGAGGGCGGCGCCAACCAGGGCGCCGTGGTCAATGTGCGCCTGCAGGACGAAAGCACCTACAAGCACACCGGCCGTCTGGACTTCTCGGACAACGCGGTGGACACGGCGTCCGGCGTCATCCGCCTGCGCGCCATCCTGCCCAACGCCGACGGTTTCCTGCGCCCCGGCATGTTCGGCAGCGCCAATTCCAACCTCCTGCAAGACCCGATGAACACGCCATCCTGCCATAATTTCACCCAGTATATGATATTAAATTTCACAAGTCAAATATTATATGAAATTTAATTACATCATTGAAAATAAAAAGAGAGATATTCACCCCATTTGCGATCACACATCATGTTTTCTTCCATCAATTGATAATTAGATATCAGAAGAGAAACATTTTTACATTTTTACCGTTTATAATATGTAGGGATATTTTGGAATTAAGAAAATGATCTAATACTAGTCGAGGTGCATAATGAAGAAAACCATTTTACTACTGTTTTTGAGTCTATTCTTACTCGTTTTGCTCCCTAATCAGGGAAATGCCGCTGCAAGCACGTCGAAAATCTTTATGGATGGAGAGGAATTAGTCCTCCCAAGTGATGTACAGGTGACGATTGGTATTGGCGCAGATGTATCCTCACAGGATGGAAACGTTGTTGTTGTTTCCCCAATCAAAGGATCTCCTGCCGAGAAAGCGGGTATTCGTGCAAAAGACATGATTATGTCGGTCAACGGCGAATCCTTGCAAGGTTTGGAACTGAACAAGGCTGTTAACAAAATCAGAGGTCCCAAGGGCAGTGAAGCGAAGGTACAAGTTAAACGTGCTGGATCTTCCGAGCTGATTGATTTTGTGATTGTACGTGATGATATTGATCTGGAGACCGTATATGCTCACATGGAGGATGGCGGAATTGGCGTTATTGCCATTACTCAATTCTCTTTGAATACAGGCGATCGCTTTAAGGAAGAGTTGGCGAAGCTTGTAGAATAATGACTCGATAGACTGTATTCCTTAACCAGGGAGCGGTCTATTTTATTTATGAGTTGAATCAATTTCATTAACGTATATATTGCGGATCTTACTGTATAGTGTTAACACTATCTAGTAGAATATGTATATAAAGATAGGGATCATGAGCTCTACTATATTATTATTTTCATCTGTTCAAAGGAGAGAGTGCCCTAATGTACAGTTATAAATTGTTGGACACAATAAGCATGGAGACACTTCACGAGGCGTTTGTGGATGCGTTCTCCGACTATCAAGTTAAAATGGATTTGCCTTTTTGGAAGTTTCAACAAATGCTCCAACGAAGGGGTTATCACCCCGAAATATCTATGGGAGCCTTTAAGGATGAGAGAATGGTCGGATTTGTTATCAATGGGCTTCGAAGCTGG
>NZ_LFRE01000097.1:0-813 GCF_001077515.1 Acinetobacter sp. VT 511
AAGAGTTCTGTCTTTGTGTCTTTCTTTAAAACTATAATATTTTTCAATATAATCATCTTCAAGTTGTCTGTTTAACATCTTCTAGCTCCTCCCCTATGTCATAGCCCTCTTTTCTTCACAAGTATCTGGCACTTACACTTCGGTGCCAATCAAAATAAACCCGAGTATTTTCTTCCAGTGTACACAATCCTTATTAGCAATTTGATCGACTTTCTTTGTCGGATGTTGTGTATAAGACCTACTAGGATTTTTCTGTATCTTCCCATTAGAAACCGTAGTATAGCCCTTTCAAAAAGATCATTACAGCCGAACTTACACATAGGCATCACAATGTTCTTATAATCTAGTCGTTCTTCCAATGAGCACTTCGATCTCTTTTTAATATGCGCTGCAACCAAAATATCCACTCATTGGTTATCGGCTTGTCCGAAGTTGCCTGGGTTACTGCTCTACGTCTGCGCATCATGACCCAATCTGCAGATTGCAACACATCATATACATTGTAAAAGTAAATAACCGGAATACACAAAGCCAGTAAGATGAGCAATGGCACATTAATCTGTATACCAATAGATGAGAAGTACAACACTGCTGACAGATCAAGCAAAACAAGCAGCATAAAGGTCAAACCCCTCATGTACAATCTCAGATAAATATGACCCAGACCAGGAATAATGGCACTCAGTAATCCCGCAATAAACTTGTGAGTCCGATTTCTGACCGGTTTGGTCTGAACTGTACGAGTATTTTGGTTCAATTGACGTCTCCGTTTCATAACATACTCCTTTCTTCTGATCTGACCTTCCGCTCTTC
>NZ_LFRE01000098.1:0-1207 GCF_001077515.1 Acinetobacter sp. VT 511
TCCAATCCAGTTGAGCACCTGCGGTACGCATATTACCCTTGGTTGCAATTATCAGCGACTTATCGAAGAAGTGCTCGACAATCCCTGCTGTACCGGAAATCATCAAGTGGTTTCTAACACGGGAGTAATCCGTAGAAGAAGTGACTTCCAGTAGATTCTCGCCGTCGATGAACTCCCATTTCATTCCAGAAACCATGGCCCAATCAGGTGCATCCAAGAAATCCATGCGTTCCATTCTGAACGTCCCGTACCTATCGCAGTAGATTCGGTATGGTAAGTCCTGAATGAGAGACTGCAAGGCATCGGAAGCGTTTGTACCTAATGGGAAGGTTACACTTGCCACGAACGGGTTCTGCCAGCCACCCACTTCCATGATGTTCTCTTGACTAACGGCTTCTAGTTCTCCGTTATCCTTGTTGAACTTCTATAACCAACTCTCATACTCTTCTTCCTTTAGCGCCGTGTATACCCAGTCCAGCGGGAATGTCGTTGAACGTTCCAACCCGTTTGTAATCTCCATCCATTCCGTACCATACTCAGTCGCTTTGCTCTCTCCTACGCCCGGCAGTTGCATCAGTTCATCCAGCGATTGTGGAACAAAGGCACTGATCAAACGCAGCAGACGATTCGTTGCAATAAAATACGGTGCCTTCCGGTCAGACACAGCTCTCTTCCTGCGCCATGTGCACAGATCCGTATATAATTGCTCATTGCCGTATAACTCACTGTAACAATGGAGCCGCTGTCCACCATAACTGCGTGACTTCAGATCATCATTCTCATGAAATAACCCCTGCAACTGCGGTCGGTACCCCTCACTCATCTGTATGGGAATTGGTAGACTCCAGCTTAATAAGGGGCTGAATCTGATTCATCAACTGAATCCCCTGCTGAAGATTCCCCGTTTGCGAATCTATCTGTGTTCGTTTAACTTGGTCTGGTGCCATTTTCGGTTCCAAATGATTCAGCCACGCATTTGTCCCGTACATATCATTGATGTTCATTGTAATTAAAGGGGTGCCTTCCGCAACGGCTTGTTGAGTAAGTTTGACCCACTGAACTTTATTGAGAGGTAATGACTCCAGACCAGCTCTCTTCAGAAATGAAGATTGGTCAGCCAGAATGTAAGGAACAAAATCAAAAGGCATTCCCCACTGATAACCATTCCACTCTGTCATTCCCCGTAACCCAACTACCGTATCTCCTA
>NZ_LFRE01000099.1:0-921 GCF_001077515.1 Acinetobacter sp. VT 511
GGTTAGTTGACACATCCGAATTTGTGCCCACGATAGCTAAATAGTTCATCGTAATCCCCTCTCTGTCATTCGAGATGATGCTCGTAACTGTCAGGCTCAATCTTTCGGCCTAACTCTAACATATCAAAGCTCAAATGATCTAATAGTTATTCATTGCAGTTTGATAACTAATTTGTTATAATCACCTCAAATTCAAAGTTTGTTACTTTTTTCACAAGGGGTGAGGAACATGTCTAAGTTAGAATCTCAAGATATCTTGTGTTACATTGACAGCCTATTAAAATACAGCAACTATAGCAGGGCCGCACAATCCCTTTACATATCTCAGCCCTACCTCACAAAGGTTATCAAAAAAATCGAAATTGAGTTGGGCTGTGAGCTAATCACTCGCAACAAACTTCCGTACCGATTAACCGAGCAGGGGAAAATATATTATCAATACTTAACTTCACTCGAAAACAGCTACGCGAAGCTTATAAGGGAAATCTCATATGTATTCATCGGTAAGAAGAGTACGTGCCATTGAAAATATAGAAATAAAAATAACTCAAAGGAGGATTTTAAGTATTTAAAACCAATTCTTCAAATGAGGACACGCCCTAATTCTTCTATTTTAATAATTTGATTAGTACTTTTTTCTAGGCTATTAATATCCTCTTTTATACCAAATTTAAATTCTTTAAAACTTTCGAATTGTGCCAAAAATTCATTGGTTATTGCATCTAAATTATTAAGATTTAAAGTTTTACCTAACTCACTGATTTCACAATATGCCCTTTTAGGCTGATTTATCAGACCCGCCTTTACCAAATACGGGCAGAGTAAAACTTGAAGTGCGACATAAACCACCTAATTAATTTAAAGGGTTTATGGAGTATATAAAATTGTCATACCATCATCTTAACTTTGAAGATCGTACTG